>CAZFET010000382.1:0-3121 GCA_964517545.1 uncultured Burkholderiaceae bacterium | reverse complement strand
CGCTGATCATCAAGGCCGACGTGCAGGGCTCGCAGGAAGCGCTGGCGCAGTCGCTGGTCAAGCTGTCGACCGACGAGGTCAAGGTGCAGGTGGTGCACGCGGCGGTGGGCGGCATCAGCGAGAGCGACGTGAACCTCGCGATCGCCTCGAAGGCCGTCATCATCGGCTTCAACGTGCGCGCCGACGCGGGCGCACGCAAGCTGGCCGAGGGCAACGGCGTCGACATCCGCTACTACAACATCATCTACGACGCGGTCGACGACGTGAAGGCCGCGATGACCGGCATGCTCGCGCCGGAGCACAAGGAAGAGGTCATCGGCAGCGCCGAGATCCGCCAGGTGTTCCGCGTCTCGAAGATCGGCTCGATCGCCGGCTGCATGGTCACCGCCGGCATCGTGCGGCGCGGCGCGCGCGTGCGCGTGCTGCGCGACAACGTGGTCGTGCACACCGGCGAGATCGACTCGCTCAAGCGCATGAAGGACGACGTGCGCGAGGTCAAGGAAGGCTTCGAGTGCGGCATGACGATCAAGAACTTCAACGACATCTCCGAAGGCGACCAGCTGGAGTTCTTCGAGATCAAGGAAGTCGCCCGAACGCTGTAGAGCGGAGTTGGCCTCGTCTGCGAACCCCGCCCTCCACAAGACGGCGGGGTTCGCGTTTCAGGGCGGAGCAGGAGAAATCGCCATGCGCCACAAGAAGTCCATCCCCAACCGCAGCCATCGCGTGGCCGACCAGATCCAGCGCGACGTGGCCGAGCTCATCCGCGAGCTGAAGGACCCGCGCATCGGCATGGTCACGATCAACAGCGTCGAGGTGACGCCCGACTATGCGCACGCGAAGGTGTACTTCTCGGTGCTCGTCGGCTCGCCCGACGAGTGCGAGCAGGCGCTGAACGAGGCGGCCGGCTTCCTGCGCAACGGCCTGTTCAAGCGCCTGGCCCTGCACACCGTGCCGAGTCTGCACTTCCAGTTCGACCGCACCACCGAGCGCGCGGCCGAGCTGAGTGCGCTGATCGCCCGGGCCAACGCGGAGCGCGCCAGGGAGTGAACGCGCCGAAGATCGTCCGTCGCGCCGTGCACGGCGTGCTGCTGCTCGACAAGCCGCTCGGCCTGTCGAGCCACGACGCCTTGCAGAAGGCGCGGCGCCTGTACCGCGCGCACAAGGCCGGCCACACCGGCACGCTCGATCCGCTCGCCTCCGGGCTGCTGCCGGTCGCCTTCGGCGCGGCGACCAAGTTCTCGCAGTTCGGGCTCGACGCCGACAAGCGCTACCTCGCCACCCTGAGGCTCGGCGTGACCACGAGCACCGGCGACGCCGAAGGCGAGCTGCTGCGGCAGCGGCCGGTGCAGGTGACGCGCGAGCAGATCGACGCCGCGTGCGCGCGCTTCACCGGCGACGTCGAGCAGCTGCCGCCGATGCACTCGGCGCTCAAGCGCGACGGCAAGCCGCTGTACGAGTACGCGCGCGCGGGCGTCGAGCTCGAGCGCGCGCCGCGGCGCGTGCGCATCCACTCGATCGCGGTCACCGGCTGGCACGACGACCTGCTCGGCCTCGACGTGCACTGCGGCAAGGGCACCTACATCCGCACGCTGGCCGAGGACATCGGCGCCGCGCTCGGCTGCGGCGCGCACCTGGCCGCCTTGCGGCGCACCGCCAGCGGCGCGCTGCGCGTGGACGACGCGCTCACGCTCGACGCGCTGGCCGCCATGAGCGAGGCCGAGCGCGACGCGCGGCTGCTGCCGCCGGACGTGCTGTGCGACGAGTGCCCGCGGGTGCGGCTCGACGAAGGCGAGGCGGCCCGCTTCCTCACCGGGCTGCGCCGCCGCATCGACGCCGCCGACGCGGCGCGCGTGCGCGTGTACGGCCCCGAACCGCGCGCCTTCCTCGGCAGCGCACGCATCCGCGGCGGCGAGCTCATCGCCGAGCGGCTGCTCAGCCCGGCCGAGGTGGCCGGGCTCCTCGAAAGCAGAGCATGAACACCCAGATCCGCAACATCGCGATCATCGCCCACGTCGACCACGGCAAGACCACCCTGGTCGACCAGCTGCTGCGCCAGAGCGGCACCTTCCGCGACAACCAGCAGGTCGCCGAGCGGGTGATGGACTCCAACGATCTCGAGCGCGAGCGCGGCATCACCATCCTCGCGAAGAACTGCGCGGTGACGTGGAACGGCACGCACATCAACATCGTCGACACGCCGGGCCACGCCGACTTCGGCGGCGAGGTCGAGCGCGTGCTGTCGATGGTCGACGGCGTGCTGCTGCTGGTCGACGCGGTCGAGGGCCCGATGCCGCAGACGCGCTTCGTCACGCGCAAGGCGCTTGCGCTGGGCCTGAAGCCCATCGTCGTGGTGAACAAGGTCGACCGGCCGGGCTCGCGCCCCGACTACGTGATCAACGCCACCTTCGACCTGTTCGACAAGCTCGGCGCCAGCGAGGAACAGCTCGACTTTCCCGTGGTCTATGCGTCGGGCCTGAACGGCTGGGCGACGCTCGAGCCCGGCACCACGGGCACCGACCTCGCGCCGCTGTTCGACGCCATCCTCGAGCACGTGCCGCCGCACGAAGGCGACGAGAACGCGCCGCTGCAGCTGCAGATCTGCTCGCTCGACTACTCCAGCTACGTCGGCCGCATCGGCATCGGCCGCGTCAACCAGGGCACCCTGAAGCCGGCGCAGGACGTGGCCGTGTACAGCGGCCCGGAGTCGCAGCCGCTCAAGGCGCGCATCCACCAGGTGCTCAAGTTCGAAGGCCTGGAGCGCCGGCTGGCCGACAGCGCCGGACCCGGCGACATCGTGCTGGTCAACGGCATCGAGAGCATCGGCATCGGCATGACCATCACGTCGATCGACGATCCGCGGCCGCTGCCGATGCTGCGCATCGACGAGCCGACCCTGACGATGAATTTCTGCGTCAACACCTCGCCGCTGGCCGGCCGCGAGGGCCGGTTCGTGACCAGCCGCCAGATCAAGGACCGGCTCGACCGCGAGCTGCAGAGCAACGTCGCGCTGCGCGTGAAGGAGACTGACGAGGACGGCGTGTTCGAGGTGTCGGGGCGTGGCGAACTGCACCTGACCATCCTGCTCGAGAACATGCGCCGCGAGGGCTACGAGCTGGCCGTC
>CAZFET010000381.1:0-3128 GCA_964517545.1 uncultured Burkholderiaceae bacterium | reverse complement strand
TCCGGCTTGAGCTGGTCGTTGGCGTCCCAGCCGCGGATCACGTACTAATTCGGCAGAATCTCGGGCAGCTTGTTGACAAGGCCCTAGGCCGGACCGGTCTTGGCCGGCTCGGTCAGCAGCCGCTTGGGCAGGGTGTCGTCCTTCGCGGTGAAGCCGGCCCTGTTGTTGAAGTCGCGCTCGAGGTTCCAGATGCGCTCGCCGATCTTCTCCATGTTCTCGAGCGTGAACTCGGGTCCGCACGCGGCGGCCACCTGCGGCGCCACGTCGGCCAGGCCCCACGCGAAGCTCGTGAAGATGCAGATGCCGGCGGAGTCGAACGCGGCGGTCGCGTCCTGGAAGGCCTTCACCAGTTCGGGCTTGCCGTCCGCGCTCAGCGGGTCGGTCTTGACCGGGATGCCGAGGATCTCGGAGGCCACGGTGTAGCTGCGCAGATGGCACGCGCCGCGGTTGCTGGTGGCGTAGGTCAGGCCCATGCCCTGGATGCCGCGCGAGTCGTAGGCCGGGAACTCCTGGCCCTTGACGCTCATGCTCAGCTCGGGATGGCCGTACTTCTCGCACAGGCGCTTGCTGCCCAGGCCGATCTCCTTGCCGAAGCCGGTGCCGTTGGCCGTCATGTCGGCGAACTCGCACAGCGCCTTGGCCGAGCCGAACGGCGCCTCGATGCCGATCTGCTCCTTCTTCAGCACGCCCATCTCGTACAGCTCCATCACCGCGCCGATGGTCGCGCCGAACGAGATCGGGTCCATGCCCTGCTCGTTGCAGATGAGGTTGGCGTACTGCAGCGCCTCCAGGTCGTTCACGCCGTTGGCCGCGCCCAGCGCCCACGCCGCCTCGTACTCGAGGCCGCCCGAGGCGCCCCAGTACTGCGGCTTGTTCTCGACCGAGAAGTGCGTCTGGTCGATCTTGCTGATGCGCCCGCAGGCGATGGTGCAGCCGAAGCAGGCCTGGTTGGTGACGAGCTGCGCCTTGCCGTCGCTCTTGCGCGGCGTGGCCATCGCCTCGGCCGAGATGTCCTTGGCGCCCTCGAACTGGCTGTCGCGGTGGTTGCGCGTCGGCAGCGCCCCCACCTCGTTGATCACGTTCATCAGCACCTGCGTGCCGTAGGTGGGCAGCCCCTGGCCGGTGACCGCATGGTCGGCCAGCACCTTCTTCTTCTCGAAGGTGACCTGCATGAACGCCTTCGGATCGGCGATGTTGCCCACGCCCCTGGTGCCGCGCACCGCGATGGCCTTCAGGTTCTTCGAGCCCATCACCCCGCCCACGCCGGAACGGCCGGCCGCACGGTGCAGGTCGTTCACCACCGCGGCGAACAGCACCTGGTTCTCGCCGGCCTTGCCGATGCTCGACACGCGGATCAGCGGGTCCTGGTGCTGCTTCTTCAGCGTCTCCTCGGTCTTCCAGACGCTCTGGCCCCACAGGTGCGCGGCGTCGCGCAGCTCGGCCTTGTCGTCCTCGACGTACAGGTACACCGGCTTCGGCGACTTGCCCTCGAAGATGATCATGTCCCAGCCGGCCATCTTCAGCTCGGCGCCCCAGTAGCCGCCGGAGTTGGAGCACGCGATGGCGCCGGTGAGCGGGCCCTTGGTCACCACCGTGTAGCGACCGCCGGTCGAGGCCATCGTGCCGGTGAGCGGGCCGGTGGCCCAGATGATCTTGTTGGCCGGCGACAGCGGATCGACCTTGGGGTCGATCTCGCTGACCAGGTACTTCGACGCGAGGCCGCGCGAGCCGAGATACTGGCGCGCCCACGTCATGTTCAGCGGCTCGGACTTGACCGTGCCGTCGGTGAGATTGACTCGGAGGATCTTGCCTGCCCAGGACATGGTGTGACTCCTTCAGGCTGCGGGTTGGTTGCCGAGCTTGTCGGCCCAGGCCTGCATCTTGTTCAGGCCGGTCCAGTTGGCGTCGACGTAGGTGATGGCGCCGGTGGGGCACGCGGTCGCGCAGGCGGGGTCGCCGCCGCACAGGTCGCACTTCTGGACCTTGCCGGTCTCCTGCACGTAGTTGATGGTGCCGAAGGGGCAGCTGATCGTGCAGACCTTGCAGCCGACGCAGACGGCCTCGTTCACGACCTCCGCGCCGGTGAGCTTGTCGACCGCGACCGCCTCCACCGGGCAGGCGTGCAGGCACCAGGCTTCATCGCACTGGGTGCAGGTGTAGGGCACCTTGCGGCCGGTGTGATGGAAGTCGAACACCTTGATGCGCGACTTCGCCGGCGCGTAGGTGGCGTAGTTCTCGAACGAACACGCCATCTCGCACTGCAGGCAGCCGGTGCACTTGTCCGGATTGATGTGGAGCGTCTTCTGCATGGTGTTTCACCTCGGGGTGTGCGCGTGCGGCGCGGCCGCGCCGCGCTCGTGCCGACGTATCTTGGCGACCGACGTATGCAACGCGGAACCTAGGTCTAACCCTAGTCGGCCGGGCTGCGCGCGGTCGCGCTGTGCCACGCTGCGACAGCCGCTCGGCCGCCCGCGCGCGACCCCGCGAAGGCCGGCCGTCACGGCGCCCGCCACGCGAGTCCGCGCGCCTCGAACATGCGCGCCAGCGCGCCCGACGCGGCCAGCGCGTTCAGCGCCGCCTGCAGCGCCTGCGCCAGGTCGGTCGCGTCGCGCTTGACCGCCATGCCCACCGCCCAGCCGTCGCGCGGCGCGCGCGGCGACGGCAGCGGCTCCAGCGCGAAGCGCGCGTCGCGCCCGAGTACCGACTGCAGCTCCGACCACAGCCCGGCCGCGCCGGACACCTCGCCGCGCTGCAGCGCGTGCGCGGCCTCGGCGCCGTTCTTCCAGCGCGTGTCGAGCTGGCCGCGGTAGGCGCCGCCGTCGGCGCCGATCAGCAGCCAGCCGGCCAGCGACTGCCCCGGCACCGCGATGCGCTGCCCCGCGAACGCCGCCAGCGACTCCATCTGCGGCACCTTCTGCAGGTCGCGCGCGATGGCCACGCGCTCGCGCCAGTACGGGCCGAAGATCTGCACGCGCGGGTTGCCCTCCATCAGCGGACGATCGACCGGCACGTGCAGCATCACGTCGGCCGGCGCCTGCCCGAGCAGGGTGCCGCGCCAGACCATGTTGCGCAGGTCGTCGTTCATGTTCTCGTCGGCATGGAACGGCAGCAGCGCGAGCGGCACGCCG
>CAZFET010000380.1:0-3154 GCA_964517545.1 uncultured Burkholderiaceae bacterium | reverse complement strand
CGAAGTACGCCTTCCTGGGCGCGCTGCGCGCCTCGGCCCAGATGGTGAGCTACGAGATCGCGATGGGCTTCGCGTTCGTCGTGGTGCTGATGGTGTCGGCGTCGCTCAACATGACGGACATCGTGCAGGGGCAGGACCGCGGCATGTTCGCCGACATGGGGCTGAACTTCCTGTCGTGGAACTGGCTGCCGCTGCTGCCCATCTGCCTCGTGTACTTCATCGCCGGCCTGGCCGAGACCAACCGCCATCCGTTCGACGTGGTCGAGGGCGAGAGCGAGATCGTCGCCGGCCACATGATCGAGTACTCGGGCATGTCGTTCGCGATGTTCTTCCTGGCCGAGTACGCGAACATCATCCTCGTCTCGACCCTGGCGTCGATCCTGTTCTTCGGCGGCTGGCTGCCGCCGATCGACAGCGCGCTGTTCAACGCGGTGCCGGGCTGGATCTGGCTCGGCATCAAGACCTTCATCTTCTGCACCCTGTTCCTGTGGGTGCGCGCCACGTTCCCGCGCTTCCGCTACGACCAGATCATGCGCCTGGGCTGGAAGATCTTCATCCCGGTCACGCTGGTGTGGCTGGTGGTGGTGGGCGCGTGGATCCAGTCGCCGTGGAACATCTGGAAGTGAGGACGACGACATGAGCGCCGTCGCTGCGGTCAAGGACCTGTTCAACACCTTCTTCCTGGTCGAGCTGCTCAAGGGCATGAAGCTCACCGGGCGGCACTTCCTGTCGCGCACGATCACCGTGCAGTTCCCGGAGGAGAAGACGCCGCTGTCGCCGCGCTTCCGCGGCCTGCACGCGCTGCGCCGCTACGACAGCGGCGAGGAGCGCTGCATCGCCTGCAAGCTGTGCGAGGCGGTGTGTCCCGCGCTGGCCATCACCATCGAGTCCGACGTGCGCGACGACGGCACGCGCCGCACCACGCGCTACGACATCGACCTGACCAAGTGCATCTTCTGCGGCTTCTGCGAGGAAGCCTGCCCGGTCGACGCGATCGTCGAGACGCACATCTTCGAGTACCACGGCGAGAAGCGCGGCGACCTGTACTTCACCAAGGACATGCTGCTCGCGGTGGGCGACCGCTTCGAGCGCGAGATCGCCGCCAACAAGGAGGCCGACGCGCGCTACCGCTGAGCGCCTGCGGCCGGCACGGCGCCGGCCGCGTGCGACGACGCGCGCCCGAACGACATCATGGACACCAAGACCGCGCTCTTCTACGTCTTCTCGGCGGTGCTGCTGATCGCGGCCTTCCGCGTCATCACCGCCCGCAGCATGGTGCACGCGGCGCTGTTCCTCGTGCTCGCGTTCTTCTCCGCCTCGTGCGTGTGGATGCTGCTGAAGGCCGAGTTCCTGGCGATCGCGCTGGTGCTGGTCTACGTGGGCGCGGTGATGGTGCTGTTCCTGTTCGTCGTGATGATGCTCGACATCAACACCGACTCGTTCCGCGAAGGCTTCTGGAGGCATCTGCCGCTGGCCGGGCTGATCGGCGCGGTCATCGCGCTGGAGATGGCGCTGGTGCTGATGGGCGGCTTCCGCGTCGTCGAGGCGCCGGCGCCCGACGCGCGCGCGCTCGAGCTGGGCAACAGCAAGCTGCTGGGCATCGAGATCTACACGAAGTACGTCTACCCGGTGCAGATCGCGGCCGTGCTGCTGCTGGTGGCGATCATCGCGGCGGTCGCGCTGACCCTGCGCCGCCGCAAGGACAGCCGCTACCAGGACCCGGCCGAGCAGGTGAAGGTGCGCAAGGCCGACCGGCTGCGCGTGGTGCAGATGCCGCCGGTGGTCGACGCGCCGGCCGCGGCGTCGCAGGCGGCGGCCGAACCCAAGGGAGGCGCGTGATGCTCGGCCCCGTCTCGCTCGCGCACTACCTGTCGCTCGGCGCGATCCTGTTCGCGCTGTCGGTGATCGGCATCTTCATGAACCGCAAGAACCTGATCGTCCTGCTGATGGCGATCGAGCTGATGCTGCTGGCGGTCAACCTGAACTTCGTGGCCTTCTCGCACTATCTCGGCGACATGGCCGGGCAGGTGTTCGTGTTCTTCATCCTGACCGTCGCCGCCGCCGAGTCGGCGATCGGCCTGGCCATCCTGGTCGTGCTGTTCCGCAACCGCGCGACGATCAACGTCGACGAGCTCGACGCGCTCAAGGGCTGACGGGCAGGGCACACGACCATGGCAGCACAGATCTCCCAGAACACGCTCCTCGTCATCGCGCTGGCGCCGCTGGCCGGCGCGGTGATCGCGGGCTTCTTCGGCCAGTGGGTGGGGCGGCGCGGCGCGCACTTCTTCACCATCCTCGGCGTCGCACTGTCGTTGGTGCTGAGCGCGCTGGTGCTCAGGGACGTGGCGGTGGACGGCGCGCGCTTCAACGCGACGGTCTACGAGTGGATGGTGGTCGGCGGCCTGAAGATGGAGGTCGGCTTCCTCATCGACGGCCTGTCCGCGATGATGATGTGCGTGGTGACCTTCGTGTCGCTGATGGTGCACGTCTACACCATCGGCTACATGGAGGAAGACCCGGGCTACCAGCGCTTCTTCGCCTACATCTCGCTGTTCACCTTCTCGATGTTGATGCTCGTGATGAGCAACAACTTCCTGCAGCTGTTCTTCGGCTGGGAGGCGGTGGGCCTGGTGTCCTACCTGCTGATCGGCTTCTGGTACACGCGCCCGACCGCGATCTATGCCAACCTCAAGGCGTTCCTGGTCAACCGCGTCGGCGACTTCGGCTTCCTGCTCGGCATCGCCGCGATCTATCTCTACTTCGGCACGCTCGACTACGCCGCGGTGTTCGCGGTGGCGCCGCAGCTCGTGAAGCAGACCATCGCGATCATGCCGGGCGTGGACTGGAGCCTGCTCACGGTTGTCTGCATCCTGCTGTTCGTCGGCGCGATGGGCAAGTCGGCGCAGATGCCGCTCCACGTCTGGCTGCCGGACTCGATGGAAGGTCCGACGCCCATCTCGGCGCTGATCCACGCCGCAACGATGGTGACGGCCGGCATTTTCATGGTGTCGCGCATGTCGCCGCTGTTCGAGCTTTCCGACACGGCGCTGACGGTGGTGCTGACGATCGGCACGCTGACGGCCTTCTTCATGGGCTTCCTGGGCATCGTGCAGAACGACATCAAGCGCGTCGTCGCCTATTCGACGCTTTCCCA
>CAZFET010000379.1:2779-3159 GCA_964517545.1 uncultured Burkholderiaceae bacterium | reverse complement strand
TGCGAAGCCGTCTCTGTCCGTGCTCGTCGCCCTTCCGATCTGAGCCACGCGCGCAGCGGGGCGTAGCCTGCGGTCGCCGCGACCGCGGCGGCCGGCGCACCCACCGGCATGCGTCGGCCGACGAACACCGTGGCCATCACGCCGAGCGCGAAGGCCACGGTGGCGAGGTCGAGCCGCTCGCCGAGCAGCGGGACCGCGAACAGCATCGACAGGAAAGGCTGCAGCAGCTGCACCTGGCTCACGCGCACGGTGCCGCCGAGCGCGAGCCCGCGGTACCACGCGAAGAAGCCGAGCCACATCGAGAACAGCGCCACGTAGCCGAAGCCGATCCACGCCGAGGGCCGCACCGGCTGCGCGGGCCAGGTCGCCCACGCGATGGG
>CAZFET010000379.1:1086-2769 GCA_964517545.1 uncultured Burkholderiaceae bacterium | reverse complement strand
AGGCGCGCGCCGCTCACGTAGCCGGCCGAGGCGCTGAGCACGGCCAGCAGCAGCAGGCCGTCGGCCGGCACGAGCCCGGCCCCGCCCTGCCACGCGGCGAAGCCGATCACCAGCGCGGCGCCGGCCAGCGCGCACAGCCAGAAGCCGGCCGACGGCCGCTGGCGCAGCATCAGCGCCGCGATGGCCGCCGTGGCCAGCGGCAGCACGCCCGTCACCACCGACGCGTGGATCGCGTCGACGTGCAGCACCGCGAGGCCGAGGAACAGCGGCCAGCCGAACACCACGCCCGCGGCGGTGCCGGCGAGCGCCCGCCATTGCGCGCGCTGCGGACGCGGCGCGCGCACGAGCACGAGGTAGACCGCCGCCAGCACGCCGGCCAGCGCGGCGCGGCCGATGGCGACGAACACTGCGGGCAGCTGCGGCGCATCGGCCGAGCCGCTGGCCAGGCGCGTCATCGGAATGCTGAGCGCGAAGATCGCGACCCCGATCGCGCCGAGCAGCAGGCCGCGGCGCGCGCAGCGCGCCGCGGCGTCGGGCGCGGCCGCTGCGTGCGTCATGCCGCGGCCATCCACAGCGCGGTGGCCACCAGCACCGCGGCCATGCAGCGGTTGAACCACGCGAGCCGCGATCCGACCGACAGCCAGCGGCGCAGCATCGAGCCGGCCAGCGCGTAGGTGAAGTTGCTGGTGAACGCGAACACCACCATCACGCCGATCACGATGGCCAGCCGCCGCGCCAGCGCGGCTGGGTCGTCGCCGGCCGGCGCGACCCAGCCGGAGGCCATGGCCAGCGCGAGCATCCAGGCCTTGATGTTGACGAACTGCAGCGCCACCCCCTGCACGAAGCCGACGTCGAGGCGTCGCGCGGTGCCGAGTCCGCCGCCGCCGGCGGCCAGCCGCCAGGCGAGCCACAGCAGGTAGGCCAGGCCGACGGCCTTGATCGCCAACGCGAGCGCCGGCGCCGCGAGCAGCAGCGCGCCGAGGCCGACGCCGCACAGCAGCATCAGCAAGGACCAGCCCGCCGGCACCGCCAGGCAGAACGGCAGCGCGTGGCGCAGGCCGTGGTTGGCGCCCATCGCGGTCGACAAGGTGGTGTTGGGGCCCGGCGTGAAGCTCATCGCCGTGGCCAGCACGAGCAGGGCCGCGAACTCGGAGGACGACATGGTCGGTACGGCGACGGTCGCGAAGGCAGGAGGCGGCATCGTCGCGCCAGTCTAGGCCCGGCCACCAGCACAGTATCAGTACAGTGAGGTGTACATTCGAGCTCGCTGTACTGGTCGCCCCGCGAGCACATGCCGCCCACCCCGCCCGCCGTCCCGGCCGCCTCGCTGTCGCGCGAGGCCGGCATGTCGCTGACCGAGCAGCTCGCCGCGCGCTTCGCCGAGCGCATCGGCCAGCGCCTGATGCCGCCGGGCGCGCGCCTGCCGTCGGTGCGCGAGTGCGCGCGCCGTCACGGCGTGAGCCCGACCACCGTGGTGGCGGCCTACGACCAGCTGCTGGCGCGCGGACTGATCGAGGCGCGGCGGCAGCGCGGCTTCTTCGTGCGCGAGCCGCGGCCGGCCGCGCGCGCCGCCGTCGGTGCGGCGACGCCGCCGCGCTCACGGCCGTCGCCGGTCGACGCCACCGCGCTGATCCGCGGCATGTTCCACCGCCCCGAGGGCGCGCCGGCCGCGCCCGGCCTAGG
>CAZFET010000379.1:0-1076 GCA_964517545.1 uncultured Burkholderiaceae bacterium | reverse complement strand
ACATGCCGCTGCTGCACGGCGCGCTGCGGCGCGCGCTCGCGCAAGGGGCCGGCACGCAGGCGCTGGAGTACGGCGAGCCGGCCGGCGACGCGCGCCTGCGCGGCGCGCTGTCGGCGCGACTGGCCGACTTCGGCGTGCCGGCGAACGCGGCGCAGCTCGTCACCACGATGGGTGCGACGCACGCGCTCGACCTGGTGTCGCGCAGCGTGCTGCAGCCGGGCGACGCGGTGCTGGTCGACGAGCCCGGCTGGGCCATCGAGTACGCGCGCCTCACGCGGCTGGGCATGCGGCTGCTGCCGGTGCCGCGCGGTCCGCAGGGACCGGACCTCGACGCGATGCGCGCGCTCGCGCAGGCGCATCGGCCGCGCCTGTACGTGACGGTGTCGGTGCTGCACAACCCGACCGGCGCGATGCTGTCGCTCGCGCACGCGCACCAGGTGCTCAAGCTCGCCGAGGCGCACGACTTCGCGATCGTCGAGGACGACACCTACGCCCACCTCGCGCCGCCGCACGCGCCGCGCCTGGCCGCGCTCGACGCGCTGCAGCGCACCTTCTACGTGTCGGGCTTCTCGAAGATCCTGTCGCCGGGCTGGCGCGTCGGCTTCGTCGCCGCGCCCACGCGCTGGGTCGAGCGGCTGATCGACACCAAGCTGCTGGGCTCGCTGACCACGCCGTCGCTGATGGAGCGCGCGATCGCGCTGTGTCTCGAGCAAGGCAGCCTGCGTCGGCACGCCGAACGCATCGGCACGCAGCTCGACGCGGCGCGCGCGCGCAGCGTCCGGCTGGCGCTCGAAGCCGGCTGCCGCTTCGCGTCGGAACCGCAAGGCCTGTTCGGCTGGGTCGACGTGGGGGCGGACACCGAGCGCCTCGCGCAGACGATGTTCGACGACGGCTGGCTGCTGGCGCCCGGCTCGCTGTTCCACGCCACGCCGCGGCCCACGACCTTGATGCGCGTGAACTTCGCGACCACGCAGGAGCCGCGCTTCTGGAAGGCGCTGGCGCGCGCGCGCGACCGCATGCCCTGAGTAACCGTCTTCGAAGTCAAGCGCCGCGAAGCGAGTTGTCCCAGGGTTTTT
>CAZFET010000378.1:1458-3168 GCA_964517545.1 uncultured Burkholderiaceae bacterium | reverse complement strand
CGCGAGGGCCGCGGCCTGCGGCGTGCCGACGGGCTCGCCGAGCCACAGCACCGCGACGGCGGCCGCCGCGCCCGGCAGCATGACGGTGAACACGCCGGCCTGCGCGGCCGGCACGTGCTTCAGTCCGGTCATCCACAGCCACACGGTGACCATGCTCGCGGCCAGCGAATAGAACAGCAGCAGCCACCAGGTCGACGCACCCACCGCGCCGAAGTCGAACGACAGCGCCTGCCACAGGCCGAAGGGCGTGACCAGCGCGAGGCCCCACAGGTTGACGACGGCGCTGATGCGCCGCGCGCCGACCTTGCCGGTCAGCCGCTTGCCGATCACCACGTAGCTCGCTTCGCACACGACCGCACCGACCAGCAAGGCCGTGCCGAGCCAGCTGCCGGCGCCGTCGTCGGCGTGCTTCGACGCCGACACCAGCGCGATGCCCGCCACCGCGCAGCCGATGCCGGCGAGCACGCGCAGGCCGATGCGCTCGCGCAGGAACAGCCACGACAGCAGCGCCACCACGCCCGGCAGCGCGGCCATCACCACGCCGGCGGCCAGGGCCGAGCTGAGCCGCACGCCGTAGAGCATGCACACCGAGAACAGGAAGTTGCCGAGGAACGATTCGAGGAACAGCAGCCGCCGGTCGTGCGCCGACAGCGGCGTCTCGTCGGCCGGCCGCGGCAGCCAGTGCGCCATGGCGACGGCGGCGATGCCGAAGCGCAGCCAGGCCAGCAGGAACACCGGGAACACCGCGACCAGCAGTTTCGACAGGCCGACGTAGCTGCCCACCAAGGACATGCTGGCGGCGAGCGCGGCGTAGGCGAGCCAAGGGGTGCGGTCGGCATGCATGCGGGTCGTTCGCTTCGGTGCGTCGTGGGGTCGTGGGGTCGTGGGGTCGGTGGGTCGTCGGACCGTCGCCGGATCGCCGCGCGCGATGCTAACGGCCACGCGCCGCCGCGGCCTGCCGAGCACGCGGGACGCGGCCGTCGGCAGCCCCGGCTGTCGCCGAGGAGACAGCGCGTCGTCAGCACGGTCTCAGGCCGTGGCGCGACAATCGGCCGGCCCGCGAGACTTTCGCGTGGGCGCAGCAGTTCGAGGCAGTCGAGATGGCAGTGGATGTTCGCCGGCGCAGCAATGTCACCGAAGAAGGGCGCGGCAGACAGCCGATGCTGTTCGCACACGGCTTCGGTTGCGACCAGCGCATGTGGCGCTTCGTCGCCCCCGCGTTCGAGGACACGCACCGCCTCGTGCTGTTCGATCACATCGGCTGCGGCGGGTCGGACCTGTCGGCCTACGACGACGAGCGGCACGGCTCGCTCGACGGCTACGCCGAGGACGTGCTCGACATCGTCGAGGCGCTGGACCTGCGCGACGTGGTGTACGTCGGGCACTCGGTCAGCGCGATGATCGGGCTGCTGGCGGCGGTGCGGCAGCCGCAGCGCTTCGACCGGCTGGTGATGGTCTGCCCCTCGCCGCGCTACCTGAACGATCCGCCGCACTACGTGGGCGGGTTCGAGCGGGTCGACCTCGAGGAGATGCTCGACCTGATGGAGCGCAACCATTTCGGCTGGGCCAGCTTCCTGGCGCCGCTGGTGATGGACTCGCACAACCCCGAGGCACTGACGCGCGAGCTCGAGGCGAGCCTGTGCAGCCTGGATCCGTACGTGTCGCGGCGCTTCGCCCGCGTGACCTTCTTCGGCGGCCACCGCGACGGCC
>CAZFET010000378.1:0-1448 GCA_964517545.1 uncultured Burkholderiaceae bacterium | reverse complement strand
CACCGGCTCGAGGTGCCCTCGCTGATCATCCAGTGCCTGCACGACGGCATCGCGCCGCGCGACGTGGGTCGCTTCATGCACGAGCGCATGCCGCGCAGCACCCTGGTGGAGCTCGACGCGTCGGGGCATTGCCCGCACATGAGCCATCCCGACGCCACGATCGCGGCGATCCGCGAGTATCTGGCGCACGCCTGAGGCGACATGCCGACGAGCTGCCCGGGCACCCTGGTCGACGTCGATCGCCTGCCGTGCGCGCTGCTGGCCGTGCGCCTGGACGGCACCGTCGTGTCCGCCAACCGCGGCGCGCTCGCGTTCATCGGAGCCGATGCGCCCGAGATCGACGGCTCGCACATCGACCGCTGGCTCACGGCGGGCGGCCGCGTGCTCTATCACAGCTACCTGGTGCCGCTGCTGCGCCTGCACGGACGGGTCGAGGAGTTCGCGCTGCCGTTGAAGCGGCGCGACGGCGGCGCGATGGACGTGCTGGTGTACGCGGCCACGAGCGACAGCGGCGACGGCCCGCTCATCGACGTGGTGATCGTGCCGATGCGCGAGCGGCGCCGCGTCGAGCAGGAGCTGCTGCGCATCAAGCGCACGGCCGATCACGCGCCCGGCGTGCTGTTCGAGCACGTGCAGCGGCCCGACGGCAGCGGCCATCTGCCCTTCGTCAGCGGCTCGGTGCGCGCGCTGTACGGCGTGACACCCGAGGCGCTGCGGGAGGACGACACGGCCTTCTTCGATCGGGTGCATCCCGAGGACATCGGGCCGTTGCGCGCCAGCCAGCGCGAGGCGGCCGCGCGGCTCGGCCCCTGGACGCAGCGCTTTCGCGTGCGCACCGCCGGCGACGGGTTCACGTGGCACGAGGTGCACGCCACGCCGCGCCCGCGCGCCGACGGCGAGGTGATCTGGCACGGCTACATCGCCGACGTGACGCAACGCCACGCCATGGAGCAGGCCGCGCGGCAGCTCGAGGCGGCCGAGCGGGCGAGCCGCGCCAAGAGCGAGTTCCTCGCGCGCGTGAGCCACGAGCTGCGCACGCCGCTGAACGCCATCATCGGCTTCGCCCACCTGCTGGCCACCGACACGGTCGATCCCCTGCGGGACGAGCAGCGCCGCAAGCTGTCGATCATCGAGGCGTCCGGCCGCAGCCTGCTGCAGCTCATCAACGAGGTGCTCGACCTCTCGCGCATCGAGGCGGGGCGGCTCGACGTCGAACTGGCGCCGACGCCGCTCGCCCCGGTGCTCGGCCGCGCGTTGCAGCTCGTCGACGCACTGCGCGAGCCGGCGCGCGTCGAGCTGCGTGTCGACGTGGCATCGCCCTTCACGGTGATCGCCGACGACCTGCGGCTGGAGCAGGTGCTGGTGAACCTGCTGTCCAACGCGGTCAAGTACAACCGGCCGGGCGGCACGGTGCACGTGCGCGCCGTGCACGACGGCGGCGGCGTGCG
>CAZFET010000377.1:1483-3172 GCA_964517545.1 uncultured Burkholderiaceae bacterium | reverse complement strand
TCGCCGAGGCGGGCGCGGTGACCATCATCTGCGCGCGCGACGAGGACAAGCTCGCCGGCGCGGTGAAGGAGATCGTGACCTACGCCCGGGAGCGCGGCACGCCGAACCCGCAGGTCTTCAGCTACAGCGTCGACATCGCCGACGCCGTCGGCTGCGCCGAGTTCGTGAAGCAGCTCGAGGAGCGCCACGGCGGCGTGGACTTCCTGGTCAACAACGCCGGCCGCTCGATCCGCCGCGCCATCGAGTCGAGCTACGACCGCTTCCACGACTTCGAGCGCACGATGCAGCTCAACTACTTTGGCTGCCTGCGCGTGACGATGGGGCTGCTGCCGGGCATGGTGGCCAAGCGCAAGGGCCACGTGGTCAACATCAGCTCGATCGGCGTGCTGACCAACGCGCCGCGCTTCTCGGCCTACGTCGCGAGCAAGGCGGCGCTCGACGCGTGGACGCGCTGCGCCTCGAGCGAGTACGCCGACGTGGGCATCACGTTCACCACGATCAACATGCCGCTGGTGCGCACGCCGATGATCGCGCCGACCAAGATCTACAACAACGTGCCGACCTTGTCGCCCGAGGAGGCGGCCGACATGATCGCGCAGGCCTGCATCAACAAGCCGGTGCGCATCGCCACGCGGCTGGGCATCTTCGGCGAGCTGCTGCACGCGGTGGCGCCGCGCGTCGCGCAGATCGTCATGAACACCAGCTTCCGCATGTTCCCCGACAGCGAGGCCGCCAAGGGCGACAAGGGCGCGGGCAAGCCGCAGCTCAGCCCCGAGGCGATCGCGCTGCAGCAGATGATGCGCGGCATTCACTTCTGATCGACGCCCGGCGCGCCGCCGCGCGGCGCGTCGAGCCAGCGCGCGAGCGCGCCGTCGATCGACAGGCGCAGCCGGACCTGCAGGCCCTTGTCGAGCCGCTCGTCGACCTCGAGCTCGTGGTCGTCGAAGCCGCGCGGGTTGTAGCCCAGCGCGAGCACCACGCGACGGCTGAGCGCGTAGCCGATCTCGGCGCCCGCGCCCGTCGCCGCGCCGTCCACGTCGTCGCGGCGCTGCGCGACGTGCGCCGACACGCTCCAGCGGCGTCCGAGTTCGTGCACCCAGCGCGCGAGCGCCATCGTCGTGTTCCGCGGGTCGAGGGCGGGGCGCGACTCCTCGCGCTCCCAGCGGCGCGTCCAGCGCACGCTCACGCTGTCCTGCGGGCCGACGATGTAGCTGCCGGCCACGAGCGCGATGTGCGCGCGGCGGTCGGCGGCGAGCGGGTCGCCGACCTCGGTGCCGACGAAGCTCCAGCGGCCGAGCACGCTCAGCCGCTGCTGCTGCGGCTCGCGCCAGCCGGCCCCGATGCTCGCCTTGTTCGTCGTGACGCCGGCGCCGGGATCGCCGTGCGGCTGCTGGTGGCGCAGGCTCGAGCGCAGCGCGACGAGCACGTCGTCGCCGACGCGGAAGGTGTACTTCAGGCCGAGGTACAGGCTGTCGTCGCGCTGCGAGTTCACGAGCTGCAGGTCGGTGACGAAGGTGTTGTCGGGGAACGCGCCGCGCCACAGCCGACCGCCGATCGCGAAGGAGCGTTCGGCGGTCGGTCCGTCGATCGGCACCGCCTGCTCGACGAAGCCCTGCAGCAGCCAGCGCGGCGAGGGCCGCCACGCGTGGCGCCAGCCCAGCACCCACAGCTGGTCGTCGTCGCTCGCCA
>CAZFET010000377.1:0-1473 GCA_964517545.1 uncultured Burkholderiaceae bacterium | reverse complement strand
CGCTCTTCCGATCTGCCAGGCTGCGGCTGCGCCACTGGCTGTAGACCACGCCGCCCGGCGTGCCGTCGGGCACCTCGACGCCGACCGTGCGACGCCACGCCGCGCGCGGGTCGAGCGCGTTGCCGTCGCTCAGCAGGCCCAGCCGCGGCGCCTCGCGCCACGTGAGACGGCTGCCGGCGAACGATGCGCCCAGCGGGTTGTCGGGCTGCAGCTCGTAGTCGGCGCCGAACTCCAGGCGTGCGCCGCCGAGCGGATCGACCGGATCGGACAGGGCGCGCTCGGCGTGGGCGCCGAGCCCGAGGCCCGGCACCGACGCGGGCTGCCAGCGCGCGCGTGCGCGCCAGAACGTCTGCTGCCCGGCGGGTGCGCTGCCGGCGGGATCGCCGCTCGCCGGCTCGAGGCTGGCGCGGTGCACGCCGCCTTCGAGCCAGGCGTCCGGGTGCAGCTGCCAGCGCAGGCCGAGCGCGGCGTCGCGGCGGCGCGCGTCCACGTCGGCCAGGGTGCTGCGACGCTCGCGCCAGTCGGCGACGAGCGTCGCGCGATCGAGCAGACTCCAGCGCCACGCGGTGCCGCGCTCGCGCGTGACGGCGGTGCGCGCGTGCGCGATCTCGCCGAACAGCCCCGGCCTGTCGACCGACAGCCCGAGCACGCGCGACGGCGAGCCGGCGACGCCGGGGCCGGGCAGCGGACTGTCGACGCGCGACGGCGCCTGTTCGTCGAGCGAGGCGATCCAGCCGCCGCCGATGTCGACTTCGCGACGCGCGCCTTGCTTGCGGTACAGGCGGTTCTGGTCGGGCGCGATGGCGCTGTCGGACAGGCTGTCGAAGAACTCGCGCTTGCTCTCGCGCACCACAGGTTCGTGGGGCGCGCGCGGCTCCGCGAAAGACGTCGCCGCGGCGAGCAGCCACGCGGGCACGAGGCACGACGCCGCCGCGGCCCGCGCGCCGCGGCGGGTGGCGCGCGGCTCAGGGCATCGGCGCATCGCCGCGGCAGCGGTTGACCTCGATCGTCACGTGCGCGAGGCCGGGCAGCGCCGCGAGGCGGCCGCGGTAGTCGTCGGGCGCGAGCGGGCGGTCGGCGACGATGCACATCTCGGCGGCCCACGCCGCGCCGCCGACCTGCCACACGTGCAGGTCGGCGAGCTTGGCGTCGCCGTCGGACTCGATCGCGTCGCGCACGCGCTGCGCGAGGCCCGGGTGCCCGGCGGCATCGACCAGGCTGGCCGCCGACACGCGCAGCACGCCCCACGACCAGCGCGCGATCAGCGCCGCGCCGAGCAGCGCCGCCGCGGCATCGAGCCAGCCCCAGCCGAACCACAGCCCGCCGGCGAGCGCGGCGATCGCGAGCAGCGAGGTCAGCGCATCGGCCAGCACGTGCATGTAGGCCGCGGAGAAGTTGTGGTCGTGGCCATGAGGCGAGGGGCGGTACGGCGCGGATCGATCGTGAGCGTCGGCGTGAGGGTGGGCGTGACCG
>CAZFET010000376.1:1637-3177 GCA_964517545.1 uncultured Burkholderiaceae bacterium | reverse complement strand
GTGCCCACCGAGCTCGACTGGCAGCCCGGCGAATTCCTCGACGCCGATCGCGAGTGGATCATCTGCTCGATCCATGGCGCGACCTACGCGCCGGCCACCGGCCGCTGCGTCGGCGGACCGTGCGGTCGCGCGGGGCTCGTCGCGCTCGACGTCGAGGAGCGCGGCGGCAAGGTGTATTGGTATCCTTCCCGCGACGTGAGGCCGCTGGCCTTCGACGAGAGTTCTCCATGACCCCCGAAGACACTCCCGGCACCGAGCCGTCGTTCGGTGCGCCCCGTTCGGCCGCGCCGGCGCCGCAGGTCGCGGCGGCGCGCTCCGGTCTCGACAAGACCGTCGAGCAGCTCGCCGCCGCGCTGCTGCGCGACCGGCGCAGCGAACGCCGCTGGCGCATCTTCTTCCGCATGGCCTGGCTGCTGCTGGTCGCCGCGATCGCGTTCGCGATCTTCGCGCAGCGCGCGAGCGTCACCGCGCCGAGCGGCCCGCACACCGCGCTGATCGAGGTGAAGGGCGAGATCGCCTCCGAGGCCGAGGCGAGCGCCGAGCACCTCGTGTCGGCGCTGAAGAGCGCGTTCGAGGACGCCGGTTCGCGCGCCGTGGTGCTGCGCATCAACAGCCCCGGCGGCAGCCCGGTGCAGGCCGGCATCGTCAACGACGAGATCAAGCGGCTCAAGGCCAAGCACGGCAAGCCGGTGTACGCGGTGGTCGAGGAGGTCTGCGCGTCGGGCGCGTACTACATCGCCGCCGCGGCCGACGAGATCTACGTCGACAAGGCGTCGATCGTCGGTTCGATCGGCGTGCTGATGGACGGCTTCGGCTTCACCGGCACGATGGAGAAGCTCGGCGTCGAGCGCCGCCTGCTCACCGCGGGGCAGAACAAGGCCATGGTCTATCCGGTCGCGCCGCGCAACGAGCAGCACAAGGCCGACGTGCGGGCCATGCTCGGCCAGATCCACCAGCAGTTCATCAAGGTGGTGAAGGACGGTCGCGGCGCACGCCTGAAGGAGTCTCCCGACACCTTCTCGGGACTGTTCTGGAACGGCGAGCAGGCCGTGAAGATCGGCCTGGCCGACAAGTTCGGCAACCTCGACTACGTGGCGCGCGAGGTCGTGAAGGCCGAGACGGTCGTCGACTACACGCCGCGCGAGAACGTGGCCGAGCGCCTGGCCAAGCGCTTCGGCGCGGCCATCGGCGAAGGCGCGGTGCGCGCGGTGCGCTCGCTGTCGCCGCTGCGCTGAGCCCGCCCGCGATTCCGTTCGCGGCGTCCGCGATCCCGCGATCCCGCGATCCCGTTCGTCGGGTCCGCGATCCCGCTCGCTCGTTCACCCGCTCGACAGCGCGACCGCTCGACAGCTCGACAGCTCGACCGTGAGCGGGCGGCCGCAGGGCGCCGCCGCTTGCCGCCCGCCGCCTCCGGCCGGGCCCGCGTCGTACCTGTCTCGGCGTGCCGCCCGCGTTTGGCATGACGACATGCCTGGCCGAACCACGAGTCGCCCGGCACCGGTGACGTCGTCGTCCGCTCCCGAGCGCGACGCCGCGCGGG
>CAZFET010000376.1:0-1604 GCA_964517545.1 uncultured Burkholderiaceae bacterium | reverse complement strand
CAGCAGGCCCGCCTTCGGCGTACTGAAATGCACAAGCTGCGGCCGCACGCGGCGCAACAGCGCCACGAGCCGCGCCAGGCAAACTGCGTCGCCCAATGGCGCCGGCTCGCGCCGCATCGGCACGCCCACCGACCGACATCGCCCGCCGACCGCCTTCGCCGACCGTCCACTCCCAGGTCCCCGCTCGTTCTGCTGCCCGCGTTCGCCTCCAGCCCGTTCCTGCGCCAGCCAGCCGTCGCCAGCCCGCGCGTCCCTTTGCCGAAAGGACGTCACGTGCCGACGACTCGAAGTCGATACCACCACCCGCGGCCGCATCGCCCACGTGCCGCGCGGCGCGTGGCCGCACTCGCGGCCTCGGCGCTGGCCGCCTCGGCAGCCTTGGCCGACGCGTCCGCGGGCGCAGCGAGCGACGGGTCCGCCGACGCTGCCGCCGCCGATGCCGCGACGGCCACGCCCGCGCGGCTGGAGCCCGTCACCGTCACGGCCCCCGCGCCGCGCACGGGCTACGCCGCGGCGTCGAGCCGCAGCGTGCTTCGCAGCGACGCGCCGCTGCTGGAGTCGCCGCAGTCGGTGCAGGTGGTCACGCGCGAACTGCTCGACGACCGCGGCAGCACCAAGCTCACCGACGTGCTCGGCACCGTGTCGGGCGTCAACGCGTTCTCGTTCTACGCCGACTTCAACTTCCGCGGTTTCCGCAACCAGGACAGCGCGGCGTCGGTGTGGAACGGCATCAAGGCGTTCGGCGGTGTCGGCTTCTTCCACTTCGGGCAGGACCTCGCCAACGTCGAGCGCATCGAGGTGCTGAAGGGGCCGTCGTCGCTGCTGTTCTCGAGCGACCAGCCGGGCGGCACCGTCAACATCGTCACCAAGCGGCCGCAGGCGACTGCCCGACACGAACTCGTGGCGCGCGCGGGGCGCCACGACACGGCCGGCCTCGCCGGCGACTTCACGGGCCCGCTCGCCGCGGACGGCAGCTTGCTGTACCGCCTCAACGTCGCGGTCGAGGCGAGCGACACCTTCCGCCGCCACCAGCGCACCGGCACGACGGTGTTCGCGCCGGTCCTCACGTGGCGGCCGGCACCCGACACCGCGATCGATCTCGAGCTCGAGTCGATGCGCGACCGGCGCCGCGCCGCGTTCGATCGCGGCATTCCCGCGCCCGACGGCGTGCTCGGCGTCGTGCCGCCGGACTGGACGGCCTCGGAGCCCGACGACCGCAGCCGCAGCCGCTCCGACACCGTGCACGTCGCGTGGCGTCGGCGCGTGGACGACGGCTTGCGCTGGGAAGTCGCCGCGCGCTGGTTCGACAAGCGCGAGGTGGACCGCGAGACCACGACCACCGGCGTGCTCGATGCCGACACGGTGAGCCGCCGCAACACGCTGTTCGACGACGCCAACCGCGGCTTCAACGTCACCGCGTTCGGCCTCGGGTCGTTCGTCACGGGCTTGCTGCGGCATCGAGTGCTGTTCGGCTTCGATGCGGGACGGCTGTCGCGCGCCTACTTCTACGACGCCTACGCCGGCCGCCTCGACCTGTCGATCCGCAACCAGGTCTACGGACTGCCGCCGGACGTGTCCACCGATCGCGATCCTGCGTTCGTGTC
>CAZFET010000375.1:1397-3206 GCA_964517545.1 uncultured Burkholderiaceae bacterium | reverse complement strand
CTCCGCGTGGCGGGCACGCGCACGCGGCGAACGCCGCGAGCGTGACCGGCCAGCCGCCGTCGTACTGGCGACGCTTCTCGGCCGCGGCCGCGCCGCGCGCCTCCCAGTCGCCGTGGTGCACCAGCACCTCGGTGCCGCCGTCGGCGAGCGCCGTGAACTCCACGCGCAGGTGCGTCGCCTCGCGCACGTCGAGCCCGGGGTGCCAGCTCATCGCGAAGCGACGCGGCGGATCCCACACGGACAGCCGGCCCCACACGGCGCGCTCGCCGTGGCGCGACACCTCGACCACGTCGCCGCCGGCGCGTGGTTCGAACACCACGTCGAGCGCCGCCTCGCCGAAGCACGAGTGGCTGCGCCAGGGCCACCAGCGCGCGATCCCGCGCGTGAACAGCTCGAACGCCGCGTCGGGCGGCAGCGCGACACGCACGCGGTGTTCGACGGGCGGCAGCGGGCGGTCGGCGACGGTGCTCATCGGCGGCTCCTCGTTCGGGCGGACGTCGCGGGCGCGCGGCGGCCGGCGCGCGACGCGGCGGCCGGCGACGTGTTGTCCGCCACCAGCGCGTAGCGCGCGAGCGCGTGCTGCCACAGCCGGTCGAGCTCATCGCGCAACGACGCGAGCGCGTCGGGCTCGATCGCGTAGACGTGGCGCGTGCCCTCGGCGCGTGCACGCACGAGGCCCGCGCCCTCGAGCACGCGCAGGTGCTTCGACACCGCGGGCCGGCTGACCGGCAGCCGCTCGGCGAGCTCGCCCACCGAGTGCTCGCGTTCGGCGAGCAGCCGCACCATCGACTCGCGGGTCGGATCGGCCAGTGCGGCCAGCGCCGCGGACGATGCGGCTTTCACGAGGCGGCCCTTTCGGTAACCATACGGTTACCGTAACCCATGGGCAACCGGGATGTCAAGCGTCCGGCGTGCCGTGCCGGCCACCGGGCCCGTCGTGCCGGTACGACGCCAGCAGCGCCAGCACCTCGTCGTCCTCGAGCTGGTGGAAGTCGTCGTAGTGCAGGCCGATGGCGCGCAGCCACGCCGGCTGCCGCACGCACACCGCGTGGTCGACCTCGCCGGCGAGCTCGTGCATCGTCTGCGGCGCGGCCACCGGCACCGCGAGCACGAGCGTCGCCGGGCGGCGACGGCGCAGCGCCTTCAGCGCCGCGCGCATCGTCGTGCCGGTGGCGATGCCATCGTCGACCACGATCGCCGAGCGGCTCGCCACGTCGGCCGGCGCGCGGCCGGCGCGGTACAGCGCGCGCCGGCGCGCGATCTCCTGCAGCTGCCGTCGTGCCTCGGCCTCGATGTACGCACGGTCGATGCCGGCGTCGGCGCGCACCTCCTCGTCGACCACGACGTCCGGCGGATCGCCCTCGACCACCGCGGCCACGGCCAGCTCGGGCTGCCACGGCAGGCCGATCTTGCGCACCAGCAGCAGGTCCAGCGGCGCGTCGAGCGCGCGCGCCACCTCCAGCGCCACCGGCACGCCGCCGCGCGGCAGCGCGAGCACCAGCGGATCGGGCAGGTGCAGCGCGCGCACGAGCTGCGCCAGCGCGCGCCCGGCCTCGCGTCGATCGCGGAAGCGTTCGTTCATGACGCGGCCTGCACCGGCAGGTGGCGCACGAACCAGTCCGCGGCGAGCGCCGCCACCGCGTCGAGCGCGCCCGGCTCCTCGAACAAATGCGTCGCGCCCGGCACGACTTCGAGCCGCGCGCGACCGCCGAGCATGGGCAGCGCCGCGCGGTTCAGGCGCAGCACCTCGGGGTCGTCGCCGCCGACGATGAGCAGGGTCGGCGCGCGCACCTGCGGCCCCGCGTCGGC
>CAZFET010000375.1:0-1387 GCA_964517545.1 uncultured Burkholderiaceae bacterium | reverse complement strand
AGACCACCGCGCGCACGCGGGCCGGACGTGCGGCAGCCGCCACCAGCGCGGCGGCGGCGCCGGTGCTGGCACCGAACAGGCCGATCGGCAGCGCGCCGACGTCGCGCCGCGCGAGGGCCCAGTCGATGGCCGCGACCAGCCGCCCGCCGAGCAGGCCGATGTCGAACACGTGGGCGCGATCGGCCGCCTCGCGCTCGTCGAGCAGGTCGAAGCGCAGGCTGGCGAGCCCGGCGGCGTTCAGGCGCCCGGCAACCTGCCGGTGGCGTGCGCTGCGATGGCTGCTGCTGCTGCCATGCCCGAACCGCACGAGGCTGCGTGGATCGGCCGGGCATTCCAGCACGCCGGGCAGGCGCCACGGGCCGACGGCCACGGCCTCGCTCGACACGGCACGGGCATCTCCCATGTCCTGCACTCTAGAGGCCGAAGCATCCGGCGCCTTGACGCGGCGCAACGGCGAGCGCGGCCCGCGTCAGCCCGGCGACCCTCGGCGGGCCGCGGCCGGCTGCGGTCGCAGCAACGGCCGCAGCGCGAGCAGGCCGAGCGCCGGCCCGAGCGCGAGCCACGGCAGCAAGGTGGCCAGCGGCTGCGTCTGCGCGAGCCGCACGAACAGCTCGATGCTGACGATCGAGATCGCGAAGCCGATGCTGTTGACCAGGGTGAGCACGCTGCCCACCGCGGCGCGCGGCGCGTTGAGCGCGGTGAGCGCCGAGAACTGCGGCGAGTCGCCGGCCACGCTGACGCCCCACACCGCTAGCCAGGCCGCGAACACCGCGTCGGGCGCACCGAGCATCCACGGCGCGGCCAGGCAGCACAGGCCGCTGGTGGCGATCTGCCACGCGGCGACGCGCGCGCTGCCCACGCGCTGCGCGACCCAGCCGCCGGCCGCGCAGCCGAGCGCGCCGGCCGCGATGACGCCGAACGACGCCCACGACACCGCCGCGCCCGCCAGTCGCGCGCCGACGATCGCCGGCACCAGCACCCACAGCGTGTACAGCTCCCACATGTGCCCGAAGTAGCCGAACGCCGACGCGCGCACGCGCGCGTCGCTCACGATGCTGCCGAGCGCGCGCCACTGCAGCGAGCCGCGCGCCGCCGAGCCGGCCGCTGCGGGCGCTGCGCGCGGCGGCTCCGGCAGCGCGAGGTACAGCAGCAGGCCGCCGCCGGCCGCCAGCAGCGCCACGCCGATCATCACCGACTGCCACGGCAGGTCGGCGCCGAGCGCGCGCAGCGCGTGCGGCGCGGCCATGCCGAGCGCGAGCGCGCCCACCATCACGCCGAGCGCGCCGCCCAAGCCGCGCGTGTACCAGCTCGCGGCGATCTTCATGCCCACCGGGTAGATGCCGGCGAGGAAGAAGCCGGTGGCCGCGCGCAGCAGCGCGAGCCCCGC
>CAZFET010000374.1:0-3206 GCA_964517545.1 uncultured Burkholderiaceae bacterium | reverse complement strand
AACGGCCGGCGCGTGAATGCGAAGAGCATCATGGGCGTGATGATGCTGGCCGCGGGCATCGGCTCGGAGATCGAGCTCGAATGCGACGGTGCCGACGAGCAGGCGGCGCACGACGCGATCGCCGCGCTCGTGAACGACAAGTTCGGCGAAGGCCAGTAGGCGTCGCGCGCCCGCCGCGGCGCGGCTCAGGCGCCGAGGAAGTGCCTGCGGTAGCGTGGCGCGACGTCCTGCAGCCGCAGCAGGATCGGCAGGTCGGCCGTGTGGAAGTCCGGGTCCCAGGCCGGAGCGCCGAGCACGCGCGCGCCGCAGCGCAGGTAGCCCTTGATCAGGGCGGGCGGCTCGACGTCGAGGTCCTGCCGCAGCTCGTCGACCGGCAGCGGCAGTCGCGGCTGCACGCGATGCTCGATCGGCGCGAGGTGCGTCTCGCGCAGTCGCGCCCACAGGCTCGCCGCCGCGTGCCCGCCGTCGTGCATGGGGTCGCTCGCGCAGCCGAGCATCGCGTCGAGCCGGTTGCGCGCCATGAAGTCGCCGAGGGCGCCCCACAGCGCCAGGATCACGGCGCCGTCGCGCCAGTCGCGATGCACGCACGAGCGCCCGAGCTCGACCATGCGCTCGCGCAGCGGGCGCAGGCGCGTGAGGTCGAACTCCGTGTCCGCGTAGCAGCCGCCGATCCGGCGGGCCGCCGTCGGCGTGAGCAGACGGCAGGTGCCGACCACCACGCCGCGCGGGTCGTCGCGGGTCGGCGCGCGCACCAGCAGGTGCTCGCAGTGCGCGTCGAACACGTCGACGTCGAGGCCGGCGGGCGTGCCGGCCGGGGGCGACAGGCGGGCACCCATCTCGGTGACGAACACGTCGTGGCGCAGGCGCTGCGCGTCGCGCACGTCCTGCTCATCGCGGGCCCAGCGCACGACGAGCGAAGGCGTCGCGGCAGCCGGCTGCGAGACGAGGCGGGCCGGTCGCCGCGGCGCGAGGCCTCGCAGCAGGCGGTCGAGCGGTGCCGTCGGCAGCGGCAGGTCCTTCATCGGATGCTCCAGGGGTGACGACGGCGCGAATGCTGGCCGTGCCGCGTGCAGGGGCCGTGACGCCGCCGTGACGGTCGCGTGACGCGGCCGGATCGCGTTGACGCAGTGCGGCATGGCGCTGCGCGGACCCGCTGATAAAGTCGTTCGCATGGGGTTTCAGGTCTTCGGGCTGCCGGTCTCGCGCGGCATCGCGATCGGGCGCGCGGTGCTCGTGTCGTCGAGCCGCGTCGACGTGGCGCACTACTTCGTCGACCCGGCGCGGGTCGAGGCCGAGATCGACCGGCTGCGCTCGGCGCGCGACGAGGTCGCGCAGGAGCTCGGCACCTTGCAGAAGGAACTGCCGCCCGACGCGCCGCACGAGCTGTCGGCACTGCCCGACGTGCACCTGCAGTGCGACGAGATGGACGACGAGTACCTGCGCGAGCGCAAGGCCGACCTCGAGCAGGTGGTCGGGCGGGTGCTGCGGGTGCTGGCGCGCGACGCAGGCGCGCCGGACTCCGGCGTGCCGGTGGTCGGCGCGCGCGACTTCGCCGGCGAGGACCCGCTGGTGCTGGTGGCCAGCGACATCGCGCCGGCCGATCTGCTGCAGTTCAAGCGCAGCGTGTTCACCGGCTTCGTGACCGACGTCGGCGGCCGCACGTCGCACACGGCCATCGTGGCCCGCAGCATGGACATCCCGGCCGTGGTCGGCGCGCGCGAGGCGAGCCGCCTGATCCGTCAGGACGACTGGGTCGTGATTGACGGCGACGCCGGCGTGGTGATCGTCAACCCGTCGGCGATCGTGCTCGAGGAGTACCGCTTCCGTCAGCGACAAAGCGAGCTCGAGCGCGCGCGCCTGTCGAGGCTGAGGCACACCCCGGCCGTCACGCTCGACGGACAGCACGTCGAGCTGCTCGCCAACATCGAGCTGCCGGGAGACGCCGCGGCGGCGCTCGAGGCGGGCGCGGTGGGCATCGGCTTGTTCCGCAGCGAGTTCCGCTTCCTCAACCGCGAGGGCGACTTGCCGGGCGAGGAGGAGCAGTACCTCGCGTACCGCGAGGCGGTCGAGGCGATGCGCGGACTGCCGGTGACGATCCGGACGGTGGACGTCGGTGCGGACAAGTCGCTCGACCGCATGTCGCTGCACGAGCTGCGTCATGAGCACACGCTCAATCCGGCGCTGGGGCTGCGAGCGATCCGCTGGAGCCTGTCGGAGCCCGACATGTTCAGGCAGCAGCTGCGCGCGATCCTGCGTGCGAGCGCGCACGGCAAGGTCCGCATGCTCGTGCCGATGCTCGCGCACGTGGGCGAGATCCGGCAGACCGTCGAGGCGCTGCAGCGCGCGAAGTCCGAGCTCGAGCGGGCCGGGCATCCCTACACCGACGTGGAGGTCGGCGCGATGATCGAGGTGCCTGCGGCCGCGCTGATGCTGCCGGTCTTCCTGCGGCACTTCGACTTCGTGTCGATCGGGACCAACGATCTCATCCAGTACACGCTGGCGATCGATCGCGCGGACGAGGCCGTCGCCCACCTGTACGACCCCTGGCACCCGGCCGTGCTGCGGCTCGTGGCGGAGACGATCGCCCAGGCCCAGCGCGCAGGGCGCGGCGTCAGCGTGTGCGGAGAGATGGCGGGGGACCCGGCGTTCACGGACCTGCTGCTGGGCGTGGGTCTGCGCAGCTTCTCGATGCACCCCAGCCAGCTGCCGGCGGTGAAGCAGCGTGTGTTGCGCGCCGACACCAGACGACTCGCGGAGCGCGTCGGCGCCGTGCTGACCAGCGAGGACCCTCAGGCCGCCAGCGTCACGCACTTCGCCGTGGTCGCTGCGCACGCCCCGGCGCCCGGCCCCGCAACCGTGCTATAGTTTTCGGCTCTTCGGGGGGGCGCCTCGGCGACGGTTCGCGGGCGACTCTGGAAGAGGCGGGGTGGGGCGGATCGAAGGTTGAGCGCTTGACAAGGTTAAGCGATTCGCAAGAGAATCCCATCTCTCTGCTGAACGCGATTCAGCGGGCGCCGCAAGGCAAGCTCTTTAACAATCAACAGCCGATAAGCGTGGGCGTTTGAAGGCGAATGCCAGAGTCTTCAGACTCACAAACGCTCACGGAAGCAGAAGTGAAGTTCACTTCAATTCCGTATGAGCAATTCAAGATCGAACTGAAGAGTTTGATCCTGGCTCAGATTGAACGCTGGCGGCATGCCTTACAC
>CAZFET010000373.1:0-3218 GCA_964517545.1 uncultured Burkholderiaceae bacterium | reverse complement strand
GACGCAGGATCGCGCATGGACATGTCCGACATTCGCCAACGCCCTGCGGCCGGCACCGCCGCCGATGCCGCCTCCGACGCCGACGCGACCGACGAGGCGCGCTGGCGCGACCTCGTCGCGCAGCTCAGCGTCGAGATCGCCGCGCCCCTGACGGCCGCGCTCGAGCGCGTGCACGCGCTCGCCAGCACCGGCCGCATCGACCGCGCCAGCCTGCGCGCGCTGCGCGAGGAGATCGTGCAGGCGCGCGCGGCCGGCATGATCGGCCAGCAGCTCGCGCGCTTCGCGTCGGGCCGGCTGCGCCAGTCGCACGAGCGGCTGCAGCTCACCTCCATCCTGCAAGGCGTGCTCACGCACCGCGCGCGCGAGACGCAGGCCCGCGGCGTGCAGCTCAAGCAGGTGCTCAAGCCGGCCGAGGTGATCGTCGACGCGTCCTTGCTGGCCAGCTTGCTCGACACCCTGGTCGACTGGGCGCTCGACAACGCGCAGTCCAGCATCGAGTTCCGCATCGACATGAAGCCGTGGCCGGTGCACGCGCGGCTGTCGTGCCGCTTCGCCTACCGCCCGGCCGACCGCCCCGACGCGGGCCCGTCGGCCGGGCTCGATTCGCTGGCCTGGCGGCTGCTGCAGCAGACCGCGGCGACGATGGGCCTGGTCGTCGAGCGCCGCGAGGCCGACGGCGAGACCACGCTGGTGCTGGAGTTCCCGCGCACGGTCAACGAGCAGATCGAAGGCGCCGCCGTCATCGAGATCGACCACGGCTTCTCGCCGTCGGCCAACTCCAAGCCGCTGGCGGGCAGCCACGTGCTGGTGGTGGCCGCTCGCCGCGAAGTGCGCTCGCAGGTGCGCGAGTCGATCCGCCACATGGGGCTCATCATCGACCTCGTGGGCTCGGTCGACGAGGCCACCGAGTTCTGCCGCGACGGCCTGCCGCACGCGATCGTCTACGAGTCGGCGCTGCGCGGCGAGCGCTTCGAGCGGCTGCGCGAGGAGATCCTGGCGCAGGCGCCGGAGTTCGTCTTCATCGAGATCATCGAGGAAGGCAACGTCTTCGAGGTGTCGAGTTTCAGCGGCACGGGCACGGCGCGCGTCGGCCGCGACGCCATCGCGGCCTCGCTGCCGTCGGCGCTGATGTTCGAGCTGACCAAGGGCGTCTGAGCCCGCCGGACGACGCCGGCGGCGCGCCCGGCCTCTCAAGTCGATGTGGCTTCGCCACTCGACTTGAACCCCCTCGGGGGCGGGCCGGCCGGGCCGGCCTTTTGGGGGCGCTCAGTACGGCGCCGGCCAGCCCAGGCGGTCGCAGATGCGCTCGTAGCGGCGACGCAGATCGGCCGCGTCGCGGCCCGGCAGGTTCAGCAGCGCCCAGCGGTGCGACCCGAGCCACTTCATGTCGCGCGCCAGCGAGCCACCGCGCTTGGGGTACACCTCGAGCCGCGCCTCGGGGTACTCGCGCGCGAGCCAGGCACGGTCGTCGCGCGTCGGCAGGCGCGGGCACGACGTACCGTCGAAGCTGCGCCAGACGAAGCTCGCCGCCGCGCCGAAGCGCGGCGGACGCGCGAACGGCAGCGGGCGGCCCAGCGCCATCGCGAAGCCGAGCTCGTAGGTGTCGATGCCGAGCACCCAGTCGTAGAACGGCGCCAGCTGCGCGGCCAGCCGCGGGTTCACCCCCATCATCCTGCGGTAGAAACCGGTGTGCCGCGGGTTCACCTCGATCAGCCTGAGCTCGCCGGTCGCGTCGTCGACGAAGAACTCGAGATTGAAGAAGCCGTGGTCCAGCTCGAGCGCGGCGACGATGCGCTCGGCCGCGTCGCGCAGCCGCGCGCTCAGGCGCTCGCACGAGCGGCCGGGGAACTCGAAGCGCATGAACGCCATCGTGCCGGGGTACATGACCTCGTCGGTCACGCCCAGCAGGTGCACCGCGCCGCCGTGCACGAAACCGTCGACGTTGATCTGCCGGCCCTGCAGCACCGGCTCGACCACGAGATGGTGCGTGCCGATGCGGAACTGCGGATAGCGTTCGAGCGCCTGATCGTGCGGCGCGATCAGCCGGCGGATGACGTGCTTCTCCCACGGCCGCAGCCGCATGTGCTCGACCAGCTCCCGCGGCGTGTCGCAGCGGCGCGCCAGGACCGAGAACGTCGCCTTGACCGGCTTGACGAACAGCGGGTACTCGAGGCGGCCGGCCTCGGCCAGCGAGATGTCGTAGGGCACCAGCGTGAACGGCGGCACCAGGTCGGGCGCCGCCTCGGCCAGCCGGCATCTGGCCTCGTACTTGTGCTGCGCCCGCAGGATCGACGCCGGCCGGGCGCCGGGCAGCCCGAGCCGCTCGGCGATCAGCGCGGCCGCCAGCGCGCCGAACTGCTCGTTGCTGCTGAACACGGCGTCGACGCGGCCGCGGTAGCGCTCGACCATGCGGTCGACGAAGCGCCACAGGTCGAACCACATCAGCTGCGCGTTGCTCGGGAAGCGGAACAGGTCGAAGCCGTGGCTGTGGAAGCGGTAGCGGCCGCCGCGCTCGTAGTGCGGCAGCACGTGGTCGTCCCAGTCGGCGCCGAACAGCAGCAGCACCCGTGCCGGCGCGGGACGTGCCAGCGCCGCGCCGCCGTGCCCCTCGGGGAAGGCCTCGACGAACGGCTCGGCCACCGGGGCGAGGGGCAACGGGCTCTTGAGCGTCATGCGGCGTGGTACGCGCGGGCGTGGGCGACGGATGCGGCAGGCGCGCCGCAGCACGGATACGCGCGGGCGGGCGCCGGCATTCCGCGGCGCGCCGGCGCCGCCCGCCAAGGCTGCGCCGGCCGTCGGACGGCAGCCAGCGTCACCGGCCGAACACCTTCTTCAGGATCGCGCTGCCGGTGGCGACCGGGTCGCGGCGGATCTTGCGTTCCTCCTCGCCGATCATCAGGTACAGCCCGTCGAGCGCCTTGCCGGTGACGTATTGCTGGACGTTGGCGTCCTGCTGCTTCACCAGCCCGAGCCCGGCGGCCTTGCCGGCCACCGCGTTGTACTTGGCCGCCAGCGCCACGCGCTCGGTCGCGCGGGTCACGATGGGCAGGAACCTGGCCGACAGCGGCGAGCGCGTCTTGCCGGCGAAGAAGTCGGTGACCGACGTGTCGCCGCCGCGCACGATGCCCAGCGCGTCCTCGACGCTCATCGACTTGACCGCCGACACCAGCAGCGGCCTGGCCTCGCGCGCATCGGAGAATACCACCTCCACGTCCACG
>CAZFET010000372.1:0-3227 GCA_964517545.1 uncultured Burkholderiaceae bacterium | reverse complement strand
GCCGAAGGCGGACACGCGCAGGTTCATCATGATCAGGCTGGCGATGCCGCCCGGCGCGTACATCACCATGAACAGGAACACGAGGCCGAGGTACAGCAGCCAGGCCTTCGTCAGCTCCGACAGCAGCACCAGCGCGATGACCATCAGCACCGCGCCGATGATCGGCCCGAAGAAGAAGGTCGCGCCGCCGAGGAACACGAACAGCAGGTACGCGCCCGAGCGCGCCGCGCCGACGACCTCGGCCGTGACGATCTCGAAATTCAGCGCGCCCAGCCCGCCCGCGATGCCCATGAAGAAGCCGGAGATCATGAACGCGAGGAAGCGCACGCGCTGCGTGCTGTAGCCGATGAACTCCACCCGCTCGGGGTTGTCGCGCACCGCGTTGAGCATGCGGCCGAGCGGCGTGCGCGTCAGCGCGAACATCGCCGCGGTGGACACGAAGCAGTAGACGGCGATCAGGTAATAGACCTGGATCTGCGGGCCGAACGTGATGCCGAGAAAGGGCTGGCCGACCACGCGGTTGCCCGAGATGCCGCCCTCGCCGCCGAAGAACTCGGGGATCATCAGCGACATCGACCACACCAGCTCGCCGATGCCGAGCGTGATCATCGCGAAGGTCGTGCCGGCCTTCTTGGTGGTCACGTAGCCGAGCAGTGCGGCGAAGAACAGGCCCGACAGTCCGCCGATCAGCGGGACGAGGCTCACCGGCACGTGCCACTGGCCGGCCGATACGAGGTTGAGCGTGTGGATCGCCATGAACGAGCCGAGGCCGCTGTACACCGCGTGGCCGAAGCTGAGCATGCCGCCTTGGCCGAGCAGCATGTTGTAGGCGAGGCAGGCGATGATGGCGATGCCGATCTGCGAGAGCATGGTCTGCGCCAGGCTCGAGCTCCACAGCAGCGGCGAGACGAACATCGCCAGCGCGAACAGCCCCCAGACGATCCAGCGCCCGACGTTCCAGGGCCGGAAGTGGTAGTGCGGTGCGGACTCGCGGACGTGCGTCATGCGACGGTCACCCTTCGCGCGTGCCGAGCAGACCCTTGGGCCTGAAGATCAGGATCAGCACCAGCAGCAGGTACGGCAGGATCGGCGCGGCCTGCGACAAGGTGATCTTCAGCAGCGGGTACAAGGTGTGATCGGGCGCGATCGTCCAGCCGAAGCGCGCCGCGGCGTCGACCAGCGACTTGTCCACCGTGAGCGGCAGCGTCTGCAGCAGGCCGATGAGGATCGAGCCGACGAAGGCGCCCGCCAGCGAGCCCATGCCGCCGACCACCACGACCACGAAGATGATCGATCCGACGATGGCCGCCATCGACGGCTCGGTCACGAAGGTGATGCCGCCGATCACGCCGGCCAGCCCGGCCAGCGCGCAGCCGCTGCCGAACACCAGCATGAACACGCGCGGCACGTTGTGGCCGAGCGCCTCGACCATCTCCGGGTGCGTGAGCGCGGCCTGGATCACGAGGCCGATGCGCGTGCGCGTGAGCAGCAGCCACAGCGCCAGCAGCATCAGCAGCGCGACGACCATCATGAACGTGCGGGTGAGCGGGAAGCGCGAGCAGGTGACGATCGCGTCGCCCACCGAGCGGCACATCTCGGCCGGCGCCGCGCCGAGCACGATGCTCATGCCCTCGGGACGCGAGACGAAGGTGAAGGCCGAGCCCTGCAGCAGTTCGGGCGGTGTGAACGGCACCGACGCGCGGCCCCAGACGAGCTGCACGAGCTCGAGGATCACGTACGACAGCCCGAAGGTGACCAGCAGCTCCGGCACGTGGCCGAACTTGTGCACGCGACGCAGGCTCGTGCGCTCGAACAGCGCACCGAGCACGCCGACGACGACCGGCGCGACGGCCAGCGAGACCCAGAAGCCGACGAGGCCGGTCAGGGTGTACGCGAAGTACGCACCGAGCATGTAGAAGCTCGCGTGCGCGAAGTTCAGCACGCCCATCATGCTGAAGATGAGCGTGAGGCCCGAGCTCAGCATGAACAGCAGCAGCCCCGAGCTGATGCCGTTGAGCAGGTTGATGACGAACTGGTCCAAGCGCGGCTCGCGTCTGCGAAAGAAAAGGCCCGTCGAGCGCGACCTCGGCGGGCCCCGGAGGCTCGAGGGCCGTTCAGCCGGCCGAGGGCCGCTTCATCTGGCACGACGTGGGCGTGCTCGCCACGTACGGCTCGTAGTACTTGACCGGTGCGAAGGTGTAGCCGGTGTTCTCGACGCTGTAGGTGTTCTTCGCGTCGGTCTTCTGCCAGACCGAGATGTACAGACCCTGCTGCAGCTGGTGGTCGGTCTTGCGCATCTCGACGTCGCCGTTGAAGCTCTTGAACTTCAGGCCGCTCATCACCGCCGCGACCTTCACCGGGTCGGTCGACTTGGCCTGCGCCATCGCGGTCGAGAGCATCGCGAAGGTGTGGTAGGTCGCGCCGGTGTACCAGTCGTCGTTGAAGCGCTTCTTGAACTCGTCCATCAGCTGGCGCGTCGGGCCGCTCATGTTGGAGTGGTTGTAGGCCACCTGGAACACGCGGCCCGCGGCGGCCGGGCCGAGCGCGGTGGGCGTGCCGGTCACGCCGGCGTAGTAGGTGTAGAACTTGGCGTTCAGGCCGGCGTCGTTGGCCGCCTTGACCAGCAAGGTGAGGTCGGAGCCCCAGTTGCCGGTGATCACCGAGTCGGCGCCCGAGGCCTTGATCTTGGCAATGTACGGCGCGAAGTCGCGCGTCTGCGCCAGCGGGTGCAGGTCCTCGCCGACGATCTGGATGTCGGGCCGCTTGCGCGCCAGCATCTCCTTGGCGTACTTGGCGACCTGGTGGCCGTGCGCGTAGTTCTGGTTGATCAGGTAGACCTTCTTGATGTCCGCCTGGTCCTTCATGAACGTGGTCAGCGCCTCCATCTTCATCGAGGTGTCGGCGTCGAGGCGGAAGTGCCAGTAGCTGCACTTGCTGTTCGTCAGGTCGGGGTCGACGGCCGCGTAGTTGATGTACACGACCTCCTTGCCCGGGTTGCGCTCGTTGTGCTTGGCCACGGCGTCGCTGATGGCCAGCGCGGCGCCCGAGCCGTTGCCCTGCACCACGTAGCGCACGCCCTGGTCGATCGCCGACTTCAGCGCGTTCAGGCTCTCGGCGGGCGACAGCTTGTTGTCGATGGGGAGCATCTCGAACTTCACGCCGGCCGGGTTGCGCTTGTTGAAATGCTCGGCCATGAACTGGAAGCTCTTGATCATGTTCTGGCCGAC
>CAZFET010000371.1:0-3244 GCA_964517545.1 uncultured Burkholderiaceae bacterium | reverse complement strand
CGTCGGTCTCGATGGTGCGGCCGGTGGCGATGCCGAGTTCCTGCAGGCCGTAGCCTTCGAGCCGCGCGACGCGGCCGACCGCGCACAGCAGCCGGTCGAACGGAATCTCGCGCTCGCCGGCACCCGCGTCGACCACCAGTGCCCTGCCGCCGTCGGGCGTGGTGGCCACGCGCAGCGCCTTGTGACCGGTGAGCACGGTCACGCCGTCGCGCTCGAGCGCCGCCTTGGCGAGCGCCGAGACCTCCGCGTCCTCGCGCGACATGATGCGCGGCAGCATCTCCACCTGCGTGACCTGCGCGCCGAGGCGTGCGAAGGCCTGCGCCAGCTCGCAGCCGATCGGCCCGCCGCCCAGCACCACCAGGCGCCGCGGCAGCTCGCGCAGGCCCCACAAGGTGTCGGAGGTCAGCACCTCCTGCGGATCGAGCCCGGGCAGCGGCGGCACGAACGGCCGCGCGCCGGTGGCCACGACCACGTGGCGCGTGGTCAGGCGCTGCGTCGAGCCGTCGTCGCGCGCGATCTCGACCGTCCACGGATCGACGATGCGCGCGTAGCCGCGCACCACGTCGACGCCGAGGCCGCTGTAGCGCTCGACCGAATCGTGCGGCTCGATGTCGCGGATCACGCGCTGCACGCGCTCCATCACCTGCGCGAAGTCGACGCGCGCGCTGGCCTGGCCGATGCCGTAGTCGGCGCTGTGGCGGATCTGGTGCAGCAGCTTGGCCGTGCGCAGCAGCGCCTTGCTCGGCACGCAGCCGAAGTTCAGGCAGTCGCCGCCCATCTTGTGGTGCTCGACCAGGGTGACCTTCGCCTTCACCGCGGCGCCGATGTAGGCCGTCACCAGCCCGGCCGCGCCGGCGCCGATGACCACGAGGTTGCGGTCGAAGGACTTCGGCTTCGCGCCGGCCCAGCGCGCGTAGACCTTGCGCCGCTGCACCGCCTCGACGATCTTCTTCGCGACGATCGGGAACACGCCGAGCAGCACGAACGAGCCCACGAGCCCCGGCGACAGGATGCCCTGCAGCGAGTCGATCTTCGCGAGCTGCGTGCCGGCGTTCACGTACACGACGGTGCCGGCCAGCATGCCGAGCTGGCTCACCCAGTAGAAGGTGCGCGCCTTCATCTTCGTGAGGCCCATCAGCAGGTTGATCACGAAGAACGGAAACAGCGGCACGAGGCGCAAGGTGAACAGGTAGAACGCGCCGTCCTTCGCGATGCCGCGGTCGATGTCGGCCAGCCGCTGGCCGAAGCGCGCGCGCACGCTGTCGGCCAGCACGTAGCGCGCGGCCAGCATCGCAAGGGTCGCGCCGATCGACGACGCGAACGACACGATCACGGTGCCGGCCAGCAGCCCGAAGATCGCGCCGGCGGCCAGGGTCATGATCGCGGCCCCGGGCAGCGACAGCGCCGTCACGGCCACGTACACCGCGAAGAACACGCCGATCACCGTGCCCGGCCGCTCGGCGTACAGCGCCGCGAAGTCGGCCTGCCGCGCCTTCACGTAGTCGAGGCTGAAGAAGCGCCCGAGGTCGAAGGCGAAGAGGGCCTCGACCAGCAGCACGATCGCGGAGACGAGCACGAGCTTCTTCTTGTCGAAGGCGCCCTCCGGCACGGCGGTTCGTTGCAGACGATCTCGGTCGGCGCGCTCGCGCGGGCCTTACAGCGTGCGCCAGCCGGTGGCGATGCGGGTCGCGATGGTCAGCGCGCACAACACGGCGAAGCCGTAGGCCAGCGGCGCGAACCACTGCGGGAAGACGCACATCGCGACGAAGCAGACGAGCGTCTCGGTCGCCTCGGTCAGGCCGCCGAGATAGTAGAAGCCCTTGCCCGGCGTGACCAGCGCTTTCGTGCCGCGCGCGCCGGCGACCGCGGCGAAGGCGAGGAAGCTCGACCCGGTGCCGATGAACGCGGCCAGCAGCACCGCGGCAGCCAGCGCGTTGGCCTGCGGATCGGCGAAGGCGAACGCCAGCGGAATGCTCGCGTAGAACAGGAAGTCCAGCGTGATGTCGAGGAAGGCGCCGCGCTCGGTGGGCTGCGTGGCGCGCGCCACGGCGCCGTCGAGCCCGTCGGCGATGCGGCTGGCCAGCAGCAGCGCGAGTCCCGCGGTCCAGGCCTGCAGCGCGATCGCCGCGGCGGCGGCGAGGCCGAGCACGAAGCCCGCGAGCGTGACGGCGTCGGCGCTCACGCCGGCGCGCACCACGACGCGCGCGGCGGCATCGAACGCCGGCCTCAGCGCGGCCTGTGCGGCGCGGTCGAGCATCCGGGCTGCCCGGCGAGGGTCGGTCGAGGGGTCACGTCGGTTCCTGCGGCGAGACGGCGGCGATGGCGCGCGATGGCGGCGAGTCTATCGACGGCGCGCCGTCGGTCGCGGCGGCGGCAAAGTTCCTTACACTGCGCCAGCCTCGCGACCCACATGGACGACTTCGCCCGCGCCGTCGAAGCCCTGCGACCGCAGCTGCTGCGCTTCGCGCGGGCGCAGCTGCGCAACGACGCCTGGGCCGAGGACGCGGTGTCCGAGACCTTGCTGGCGGCGCTCGAGAAGCCGCAGTCCTTCGGCGGCCGCTCGCAGCTCAAGACCTGGCTGGTGGGCATCCTCAAGCACAAGGTCGTCGACCAGTTGCGCCGCCACCAGCGCGAGGCCACGGTGTTCACCCCCGACGACGCGCAAGACCTCGACGACGGCCTGTTCGGCCCCAACGGCGAGTGGCGCGAGCTGCCGGGTGACTGGGGCGACCCCGAGCACGCCTTGCGGCAGGCGCAGTTCTTCGACGTGCTCGAGGCCTGCGTCGAGCACCGGCCGCCCGCGCAGGGGCGCGCGTTCATGATGCGCGAGTGGCTCGACCTCGAGACCGACGAGATCTGTAAGTCGCTCGGCATCACGTCGACCAATCTGTGGGTGATGCTGCACCGCGCGCGGCTGCGACTGCGCGAATGCCTGCAGGCGAACTGGTTCGCCGCGGACGGCACGAAGGCGGTCTGAAGCGATGTTCGAGCGAAGCTGCAAGGAAGTCACGCGCCTCGTGCTGGCCGGCGAGGACCAGCGGCTCGGGCTGGTGGACCGGCTCGCGGTGCGGCTGCACCTGCGCGCCTGCAAGGCATGCCCGCGCTTCGTCGAGCAGGTCGCGTTCATGCGGCTGGCGATGCGGCGCTGGCGCGCCTACCGCGAGTCCGACGAGGCCGCGCCGCCGGCGACCTAGCTGTTGAGTTCCAAGAGGTTGCTCATGGCCGGGATGCGGCTCATGGGCGG
>CAZFET010000370.1:0-3253 GCA_964517545.1 uncultured Burkholderiaceae bacterium | reverse complement strand
AGCAGCGGCCTGGCCTCGGGCACCGCCTGCTCGGCGGCGCGGTTCATCGCGGTGACCAGCTCGTCGACCCGCCGCCCCTGGCCGGTGGCGCGCAGCAGCTTCGCCGCGTCTTCCAGCGCCCCGGGCAGCGGGATGCGCACCTTCGGGTTGGCGAGAAAACCGTCGGGCCGGCCGAGCAGCCCGACCGCCGCGACGGCGCCGCGCTCCAGCGCCGTGCGCACGCCCACCGCCGCGTCGGACTCGCTGAGCAGCGCGGCGCGCACGGCCACGGGCATCACGGCGACCGAGCCGCAAAGGCCGAGCGTCGCCCAGGGCCACAGCGCGGCCGTAAACTCGCGTCGTCTCATCGAGGGTCCTCCCATGAAGGTGTCCCGCTATGTTGCGGCCGCGGCCGTCGCCTTGGCAATCGGGGTCGGCGCGCTGCTCACCTGGCAGTCGGTCGGCGTGCAGGAGAAGGCGCCGTCGGTCAGCTATACCTTGCTCGACGGCCGCAAGGCCGAGCTCGACCAGCTGCGCGGCAAGGTCGTGCTGATCAACTTCTGGGCGACCAGCTGCACGACCTGCGTCAAGGAGATGCCGCACATCGTCGAGACCTACCAGAAGTACCGCGACCGCGGCTACGAGACCCTGGCCGTCGCGATGCACTACGACCCGCCGTCGTTCGTCGCCAAGTTCGCCGAGTCGCGCCAGCTGCCGTTCGGCGTGGCGATCGACAACACCGGCGCGGTGGCCAAGGCCTTCGGCGACGTGCGGCTGACGCCCACGACCTTCCTGATCGACAAGCGCGGCCACATCGTCAAGCGCTACGTCGGCGAGCCCGACTTCGCCGCGCTGCACGCGCTGGTCGAGAAGCTGCTCGCCGAGGCCTGACGCGGCCGGATCTCGACCCGGCAGCCTCGCGCGGGTCGGACCTCGACCCGGCAGTCTCGCCAGGGCCGGGCCTCAGCCCGGCCAGAGCCACCACAGCAGCGCCAGCACCAGCAGCGCGGCGAACCAGCGCACGGCGGGACGCGGCTCGTCGGGGTCGACCCAGGCGCGCAAGGTGTCGAGCGCCGACGCGCGATCGTCGCCGTGACCGATGCGGTGCTCGGGCGCCGTGCCGGCCTCCATCTCGCGCACCCATTGCCGGTGGCGATCGGGGTCGGCGCGCTGACGGTCCAGGCGGCGTCGCACGACGTGCGGCGCGGGCGACTGCTGGTGGCGGCGCAACGCCGGCTCCAGCACCTGCAGCGCGGCGTGCACCTCGCGCAGGTCGCCGACCGCCAGGGTCGCGTCGCAATGCGAACACCGCAGCGCCGGACCCTGCGGCAACGCGGCACAGCAGGCGACGCAGTTGCGCGCGTGCCGCGCCAGCGGCGTGCGGTGCAGCGGATCGGCCTCGGTCGCGCCTTCGACGTCGAGCGCGCCGGCGAGCCGCGCCAGGTCGATCACGCCGGCCGGCGTCTCGCACCAGCGGCAGCGTGCGGTGCCTTCGAGCGCGCCGCCGCAGTTGAGGCAATGCAGTCCGTGCGACGCGCCGGGCAGGCGTTGCAGCGCCGCACGGTCGGGCCCGGTCAGTTCGCGCCACAGGCCCTTCTCGGCCAGCCACATGCCGAAGGTCTGCGCCATGCCGTGGCGCTCGGGGCACTCGAGCTGCACGGTGGCGCCGAAGCGCGAGCGGTTCGACACCGGCTCGAGCGGCCGTGCGCAGCGCGGGCAGGCGGTCGCGCCGAGCGGCCGGTGCGCCAGGCGCTGCGCCTGCGCCATCTCGCCGATCAGCGCGAGCAGCGACACGCCGGTCAGCCGCACCGACTCGAGCGTGTCGAACCACAGCAGGTGGCACGGCGCGCACAGGTCGATCTCGACCGTGCTGCCGTAGTGGCCGTCGAGCACGAGGCGCCGCAGTCCGGCACCGCAGTTGCCGCAGGCGAGGGGGCCGTCCTCCATGGCTGCATCGTAGCGGGCGCGGACCTCGCCGCCCGTGATGCGGCTCGTGATCCGCTGCGCAGACCGACGGCAGACGCACCGCCCGCGGGCCGACGCCCGTGCGGACGCCGGTTCCGACGCTGGCTTGGACGGCGGTCCCGAGGCGCCGCCGGACTACGCCGCCGGCAGCGCGTCGGCCACGCCCGCGGCGTGCGCCTGCTGGTCGGCGTGGTAGCTCGATCGCACCAGCGCACCGACGGCCGCGTGCGTGAAGCCCATGGCCTGCGCCTCGCGCTCGAACATGCGGAAGGTGTCGGGGTGCACGTAGCGCCGCACCGGCAGGTGATGCCCCGACGGCGCGAGGTACTGGCCGATGGTGAGCATGTCGATGTCGTGCGCGCGCATGTCGCGCATCACGGCGAGGATCTCGTCGTCGGTCTCGCCCAGGCCGACCATCAGCCCGCTCTTGGTGGGCACGTGCGGAAACAGCGCCTTGAACTTCTTCAGCAGGTTGAGGCTGAACGCGTAGTCGCTGCCCGGCCGCGCCTCCTTGTACAGGCGCGGCACGGTCTCGAGGTTGTGGTTCATCACGTCCGGCGGCGCGGCCTTCAGGATCTCGAGCGCGCGCTCGTCGCGGCCGCGGAAGTCGGGCGTGAGGATCTCGATGCGCGTGGCCGGCGACAGCTCGCGCACCCGGCGGATGCACTCGACGAAGTGCGCCGCGCCGCCGTCGCGCAGGTCGTCGCGGTCGACGCTGGTGATCACCACGTACTGCAGCTTCAGCGCGGCGATCGTGCGCGCGAGGTTCAGCGGCTCGTCGGCGTCGAGCGGGTCGGGCCGGCCGTGGCCCACGTCGCAGAACGGACAGCGGCGCGTGCACTTGTCGCCCATGATCATGAAGGTGGCGGTGCCCTTGCCGAAGCACTCGCCGATGTTCGGGCACGACGCCTCCTCGCACACCGTGTGCAGCCGGTGCTCGCGCAGGATGTTCTTGATCTCGTAGAAGCGGCTCGTCGCCGAGCCCGCCTTGACGCGGATCCAGTCGGGCTTCTTCAGCGGCTCGGCCGGCACCGGCTTGATCGGGATGCGCGCGGTCTTGGCCTGCGACTTCTGCTTGGCGCTGGGGTCGTACGGAGCGGCGGGGGAGGTCATCGCGGGGTGAGCTGTGCGGCCAGGCGCTCGGCCAGGCGCGCGGCGGCGTCGTGCCAGTCGGCGGTGACGCCGAGTCTAGCGAGGTCGACCGTCCGCAGTCCTGCGTAGCCGCAAGGATTGATTCGACCGAAGGGTTGCAGATCCATCGCCACGTTGAGCGCCACGCCGTGGTAGCTGCGGTGCCCCGACACCTTGA
>CAZFET010000369.1:0-3276 GCA_964517545.1 uncultured Burkholderiaceae bacterium | reverse complement strand
GGGCCGGCAGAGCCGGCCCTGGGGGCGCTCAGAACAGCGACGCCAGGTAGTGCGCGAGGTCGACGATGTCTTCCTCGCTCACCGTCTGCGCCACCGCGGTCATGTTGCCCGCGTCGTTGGTGCGGGTGCGCGCCTTGAACGCCTTCATCTGCTTGATCACGTATTCCGGATGCTGGCCGGCCACGCGCGGGATCTCGTTCTGGCCGGCGAAGCCGCCGAGGTGGCACATCGTGCACAGCACCTCGTCGGCCTTCTTGCGGCCACGCGCCACGCGCGCGTCGTCGGGCTTGAAGTCGATGCGCTTCGGGCGCTGCGACGCGTAGTAGGCCGCGAGGTCGTGCATGTCCTCGCGCGTGAGCGGCGCGACCACCGGGTCCATCGCGGGGTCGCTGCGCCGGCCCTCCTTGAAGTCCTTGAGTTGCAGGTACAGGTAGCGCTGCGTCTGCCCGGCGAGGATCGGGAACGACGGCGCCGGCGGGTTGCCGTCGGCGCCGTGACAGGCGGCGCACACCTGCTGCGCCTTCGCGCGGCCGGCGGCCGCGTCCTGTGCCGACGCCGGCGCGGCCGGCACCGCCAGGGCGGCGCCGGCCAGCAGCGCGACGGCGATCGCGTGGCGGCCGCCTGTCACAGCGCGAACACGAACACGCTGTTGCCGCGCTTGAAGTCGAGCTGCGTGTTGCCGCCGGCGGCCACGGCGATGTACTGCTTGCCGTCGACCGTGTAGCTCACGGCCGGCGCGTTGACACCCGCGCCGCACTGGAACTTCCACAGCTCCTTGCCCGTCTTCGAGTCGAAGGCCTTGAACCAGCCGTTGCCCTCGCCGTTGAACACCAGGCCGCCGGCGGTGGCCAGCACGCCGCCGATCAGCGGCTCGGGGGTCTTCACGCCCCAGGCGACCTTGCCGGTGTCGATGTTCACCGCGACCAGCCGGCCCCACTGCTGCTCGCTCGGGATCACCTTGAACGCGCCGCCCAGCCACAGCTTGCCGCCGGGGTACTTGGCCGGCTCGACGTGGTAGGTCATCGGCTGGTGCAGGTTGGCCGCGAAGGCGAGGCGCAAGGTCGGGTCGACCGCCATCGGCGACCACTCCACGCCGCCGTTGGCGCCGGGCAGCATGCGCGCGCCCTGCGGCGTGGGCAGCACCCACATGTTCTCCTGCGGCACCATCGCCTCGCTGAAGCGGATCAGGCTGCAGTCCTTGCGGTCGTGCACGTAGACGTGGCCCGTCTTGCCGCCGTGGATGGCCACCTTCTGCATCGCGCCGCCCTTGCCGCGCGCGTCGGTGAGGATGACCGGCGAGACCGCGTCGAGGTCCCACACGTCGTGCGCGATGTACTGGTAGTGGCAGTGGTAGGTGCCCTTGTCGAGGTCGACCGCGACGATCGAGTCGGTGTAGAGGTTGTCGCCCGGGCGCTCGGCGCCGTACAGGTCGGGCGAGGGATTGCCGACCACGAACCACACCTTGCGTGCGGCCAGGTCCACCGCCGGCGCCATCCACACGCCGCCGCCCAGGGTCTTGTAGAAGTCGCCGCCCTTCTCGGCGAGCTGCTTCTTCTCGGCCTCGATGTCGCGCAACATGTTGCGCCCGGTCGCGTCGTTGACGGCCCACACGCCTTCGTGGCCCTTCTCGGGGATCGTGTGGAAGGTCCACAGCTCCTTGCCGTCGTCGGTGTTGTAGGCCTTCACGAAGCCGCGCACGCCGTACTCGCCGCCGTTGGTGCCGATCAGCACCTTGTTCTCCACCACCACCGGGGCCATCGTCTCGGAGTAGCCCAGCTCGGGGTCGGCGATCTGCGTCTGCCACAGCACGGCGCCGGTCTTCGCGTCCAGCGCCACCAGCTTCGCGTCGAGCGTGCCCATGAAGAGCCGGCCGCCGGAGATCGCGACGCCGCGGTTGTTCGGGCCGCAGCAGTAGGTCGTCACCGGACCCATCTTGTGCTTGTAGTGCCAGAACTCGCGGCCGTTGGTCGCGTCGATCGCGTACACGTGGTTGTACGAAGTGGTCAGGTACATGATCCCGTCGACCACGATCGGTGCCGTCTCCATCGACTCCAGCACCTCGGTCTGGAACACGAAGGCCGGCTTGAGCTTCGCGACGTTCTTCGTGTTGATCTGCGCCGACGGGTGGTAGCGCGTCTGCGTGTAGCTGCCGTTGCTGTGCAGCCAGTTCTTCGCGTCGCGCTCGGCGCCGGACAGCATCTGCTGGCTCACGGCGATGGGCTTGGGCACGTCGGCCGCCTTCTTCGTCGCGCCGCCGGTGACTTCCTGCGCGAGCGCAGGCGCTGCGATGAGCAAAGCCGCGAGCCCGAGCACGGCCCGCCCGCAATGGCGAATGGTCACGATGGTCTCCTCGTTGGATGTCGGACGTCCGGGCCTCGAAGGTCGGCTCGGCGGCGCGCCGCAATCGCGTGGGCGCGTCAAGGACTGCGTCAGGGGGCGTATCGTCGCCGGCCGGATGTGCGCATCCGCGCGGACCCTGTACTGCACCTCGGGAACGGCATGCATACTGCGCGCGACGAGAGGGGCCTGCAATGTGCGGCGCAACACGCATCGAGGGTGTGCAGAAGCTGAACAGCGCGCGCGTCGCTCGCGCCGTGTCGCTCGTGCTGGCGGCGCTGCTGTCGTCGTGGCTGTGGGTCGCGCCGCAGCCGGCGCGCGCGCAAGGTGACGCGCGCCCGATCAACCAGCAGCTGCTGGCCGCCGTGCGCGCGGCCGACGTGCCGCGCATCGAGTCGCTGCTCGCGCAAGGCGCCGACGTCGACGCGCGCAACCGGGTCGGCGACACCTTGCTCAACGCCGCCGCGCGACGCGGCAATCTCCGGCTGGTGCAGCTCGCGCTCGCGCGGGGCGCCAAGGTCGACCTCGCCAACACGGCGGGCATCACGCCGCTGATGTCGGCCGCGTTCGGCGGCCACGAGGCGATCGTCGGGCTGCTGATCGAGCGGCGCGCGCCGCTGGAGCCGCTGGACCGGCTCGGCCGCAGCGCGCTCATCTACGCCGCCGGTGCCGGGCAGGTGCGCGTGGTGCAGCGCCTGCTCGAAGCCGGCGCGCAGGTCGACCATCGCGGCGCGAACCAGCTCACGCCGCTGATGTGGGCGGCCGGCCAGGGCCACGCCGACGTCGTGAAGCTCCTGCTCGCGCGCGGAGCGGACGCGTCGCTCGTCGACGACCGCGGCAAGAGCGCGCGCCAGATCGCCGCCGACCAGCAGCACGCGGCCGTGCTGGCCGCGCTGCCCTGAATCGCGGCCGCCGCGCCGCCGCCGATGCCGAGATGAA
>CAZFET010000368.1:0-3285 GCA_964517545.1 uncultured Burkholderiaceae bacterium | reverse complement strand
GCGCGCACTTGATCAGCATGGCCGCGGCCTCGGTGCGGCTGGCCGCGCAGCTGTTCGAGGACCTGCGCGAGATCCGCGTGCTGTTCGTCGGCGCGGGCGAGATGATCGAGCTGGTGGCGACGCACTTCGCCGCGAAGTCGCCGAAGTCGATGGCGGTGGCCAACCGCACGCTCGAGCGCGGCGAGAAGCTCGCCGGCCGCTTCGGCGCCACCGCCATGCGGCTGGCCGACTTGCCGCAGCGGCTGCACGAGTTCGACGCGGTGGTCTCCTGCACCGCGAGCTCGCTGCCGATCATCGGGCTCGGCGCGGTGGAAAGCGCGCTGAAGGCGCTCCGCCACCGGCCGATGTTCATGGTCGACCTCGCGGTCCAGCGCGACATCGAGCCCGAGGTCGCGCAGCTCGACGACGTCTACCTCTACACCGTGGACGACCTCGCCTCGCAGGTGCAGGTGGCCGGCGAGAAGCGGCAGGCCGCCGTCGCGCAGGCCGAGGCGATCATCGAAACCGGCGTGCAGAGCTTCGCGCACTGGCTCGAGCAGCGCTCGGCCGTGCCGCTGATCCAGGCGCTGCAGGCGCAGACCGACGACTGGCGCGCCGCCGAGATCGCCCGCGCGCGCAAGCTGCTGGCGCGCGGCGAAGACCTCGACGCCGTGCTCGACGCGCTGGCCCGCGGGCTGACGCAGAAGATGCTGCACGGCACCCTGGCCGAGCTGCACGCGGCCGACGCGGCGCAGCGCCGCGAGCTCGCGCAGACCGTCTCGCGCCTGTTCCTGCGCGGCCACCGCGGCACCTCCGACGAGCGTTAGCGACGCGACACCGTCCGCGCCGGCGCCGCGCCGGCCGCGCCCGACCGTCGCCAGCCCGCCGTCCACCCGCCCCGCCATGAACGAGTCTCTGCGCCAGCGCTTCGAACGCCTCGAGCTTCGCCAGCACGAACTCGACGCGACGCTGGCCGACCCTGCCGTGGCCGGCGACATGGCGCGCTGGCGCACCGCGTCGCGCGAGCGCGCCGAGATCGGCGACGCGCTCGAGCTGTATCGCCGCTTCCGGCAGCGCGAAGCCGATCTCGCGGCGGCGCGCGAACTGCTGGCCGACCCGGAGATGGCCGCCTTCGCGCGCGAGGAGATCGCCGCCGCGCAGGCCGACCTCGACGCGCTGGAGCGGCAACTGCAGGCCGCCTTGCTGCCGCGCGACCCCGACGACGCACGCAGCGCCTTCGTCGAGATCCGCGCCGGCACCGGCGGCGACGAGTCGGCGCTGTTCGCGGCCGACCTGGCGCGCATGTACCTGCGCCACGCCGAGCGCCGCGGCTGGCGCACCGAGCTGCTGAGCGAGAGCGCGTCCGACCTCGGCGGCTACAAGGAGGTGGTGATCCGCGTCGAGGGCGACGGGGCCTACGGCGAGCTCAAGTTCGAGAGCGGCGGCCATCGCGTGCAGCGCGTGCCGGCCACCGAGTCGCAGGGCCGCATCCACACCAGCGCCTGCACGGTGGCCGTGCTGCCCGAGCCCGACGCCGCCGAGGAGATCCGCATCGACCCGGCCGACCTGCGCATCGACACCTTCCGCGCCAGCGGCGCCGGCGGCCAGCACGTGAACAAGACCGACAGCGCGATCCGCATCACGCACCTGCCCACGGGCATCGTCGCCGAGTGCCAGGACGACCGCTCGCAGCACCGCAACAAGGCCAAGGCGATGGCCGTGCTGGCCGCGCGGCTGCGCGACAAGGAGCGGCGCGAGCGCCAGGCGAAGGAGGCGGCCACGCGCAAGAGCCTGGTCGGCTCGGGCGACCGCTCGGATCGCATCCGCACCTACAACTTCCCGCAGGGCCGCGTGACCGACCATCGCATCAACCTCACCCTGTACAAGCTGGGCGCGGTGCTCGACGGCGACCTCGACGAGCTGTGTGCCGCGCTGCAGGCCGCGCAGGTGGCCGAACAGCTGGCGGCGCTGGAAGGCAGCGCGTGACGGCGACCGTCCGCGAGGCGCTGGCCGAGGCGCTGCGCGCCGGCCTCGAGCGGCTCGACGCACAGCGGCTGCTGGCCCACCACCTGCGCCGGCCGCGCAGCTGGGTGATCGCGCACGACGACGCGCCGCTCGACGCGCTGGTCCGCTCGCGTTTCGCCGACGACGTGCAGCAGCGCGCGCGCGGCGTGCCGCTGGCCTACCTGCTGGGCACGCGGGAGTTCCACGGCCTCGAGCTGCGCGTCACGCCCGACGTGCTGGTGCCGCGGCCCGACACCGAGACCCTGGTCGACTGGGCGCTCGAACTGCTGCACGGCCCCTTGCGCGAGCGCGCGGCGCCGCGCGTGCTGGACCTCGGCACGGGCAGCGGTGCGATCGCGCTCGCCGTGGCGGCCGGCTGCCCGCGCGCCGACGTGCGGGCCACCGACGCGAGCGAGCCCGCCCTCGCGGTGGCGCGCGACAACGCGCGGCGGCTCGGACTGGCGGTGCGCTTCGAGCACGGCCACTGGTGGCGGGCCGTCGGCGACCGGCGCTTCGACCTCGCGCTGTCGAATCCGCCCTACATCGCCGCGGGCGACCCGCATCTCGACGCGCTGCAGCACGAGCCCGCGGCGGCGCTGGTGTCGGGCGCCGACGGCCTCGACGCGATGCGCGAGCTGGTCGACGGCGCGCCGCGTCACCTGAGCGCCGGCGGATGGCTGCGCGTCGAGCACGGCTTCGACCAGGCCGAGGCCGACGCGCGCCCGCTCGCGCAGCGAGGATTCACCCACGTCGAGACCCGTCGCGATCTCGCCGGCCAGCCGCGCTGCACCGGCGCTCGCGTCCCGGCCGGCTGAGCTGTCGCCGGCGCGCATCAAACCCTCACTCCCGGGTGTGTCCGGTTGAAAGCCGCGCCCACGCGCGCGACGCACGGGCGTAGCATGAAATCGATCGGCGGCCCCACCGCCGACGAACCGATCGGGAGGCTGCGATGTGTTCTGCGTTCCGTTCGACGATGGCAGCGGTCGCGCTGCTGGCGGGCCACGGGCTCGCGCTCGCGGCCGACGGCGGCGGCCTGCGCGTGCCGGGCGGCGAAGACTGGCCGCGGTGGCAGGCGCGCCTGTCCTGGGTGTACCAGACCGACGGCACGCGCCGCGAGACCTTGCGCGGCGTCTCGCTGCTCGGCGATCGCTACTTCACCGGCTCGCTGGCGGGCGAGCGCGTCGCGGGCGGGCTGCGGGCGACGAGCGGGCTGCTGGTGGCGCCGCGCTCGCAGGCGCTCGGCGCCGGCTCGCTCGGCCTGCCGGGCAACGGGCTCGCGCTCGGGCGGCGCATCGCGTCGAT
>CAZFET010000367.1:649-3315 GCA_964517545.1 uncultured Burkholderiaceae bacterium | reverse complement strand
CGCTCTGGCCTTCCTTGCCGCAGGTGCCGATGCCGGTGTCGAGCTGCATGTCGTTGCCGATCATCGACACGCGCGTCAGCGCATCGGGGCCGTTGCCGATGATCGTCGCGCCCTTGACCGGGTACCGGATGCGGCCGTTCTCCACCCAGAACGCCTCGCTGGCCGAGAAGACGAACTTGCCCGACGTGATGTCGACCTGGCCGCCGCCGAAGTTGGTGGCGTACAGCCCGCGCTTCAGGCCGGCGACGATCTCGTCGCGCGAGTGCTCGCCGCCGAGCATGTAGGTGTTGGTCATGCGCGGCATCGGCACGGCTGCGTAGCTCTCGCGCCGCCCGTTGCCGGTGGGCCTGACCTTCATGAGCCGCGCGTTGAGCGAGTCCTGCAGGTAGCCGCGCAGGATACCGTCCTCGATCAGCACGTTGCGCTGCGTGGGCTGGCCTTCGTCGTCGACGTTGAGCGAGCCGCGGCGGTCCGGGATCGTGCCGTCGTCGAGCACCGTCACGCCGCGCGCGGCCACGCGCTGGCCGATGCGACCGGAGAACGCGCTGGAGCCTTTGCGATTGAAGTCGCCTTCGAGGCCGTGGCCCACCGCCTCGTGCAGCAGGATGCCCGGCCAGCCCGGCCCGAGCACCACGCTCATCTCGCCGGCCGGTGCGGGCCGCGACTCGAGGTTGGTGAGCGCCGCGTTGACCGCCTGGTCCACGTAGCCGGCCACCACGTCGTCGTGGAAGTAGCCGAGACCGAAGCGGCCGCCGCCGCCGCCGCTGCCCACCTCGCGGCGACCGGCCTGCTCCGCGATGACCGTCACCGACATGCGCACCAGCGGACGCACGTCGGCGGCCAGGGTGCCGTCGGCGCGCGCGATCAGCACCACGTCGTACTCGGCCGCGAGGCCGGCCATCACCTGCACCACGCGCGGATCCTTCGCGCGCGCCAGGCGTTCGGCCTTCTCCAGCAGCGCCACCTTCTGCGCGCTGTCCAGCGTGGCGATCGGGTCCATCGGCGCGTAGAGCGTGCGGCTGCCGGCGACGCGCGGCGACGCCGGCACCTTCACGCGACGCGACTGGCCGGCCGCCGCGATGCTGCGCACCGTGGCCGCGGCGTCCATCAGCGCGGACTCGGACAAGTCGTCGGAGTAGGCGAACGCGGTCTTCTCGCCGGCCACCGCACGCACGCCCACGCCCTGGTCGATGCCGAAGCTGCCGCTCTTGACGATGCCCTCCTCGAGACTCCAGCCCTCGTTGCGCGTGTACTGGAAGTACAGGTCGGCATCGTCGACGCGATGCTCGGTGATCAGCCGCAGCGCGCGGGCCAGCGACGCATCGTCGAGCCCGAACGGCTCGAGCAGCAGCGAGCGGGCGACGGCCAGTCGTTCGAGGGTGGGTTCGCGCGAGATCATCGTCGGGCTCCTGGGCGGGTTCACGGAACTTTACGCAAACCCGGTCGACATGGCCTCACGCGGGCTCGTTGTCCGACTGTGCAAGGTGCACAGACTACCGATCCGGAAGGAGCTTCGATGAACCCGATCAAGAGCCTCGTCGCGGCCGTGGCCGTCTCGTTCGCGTCGTTCGGCGCGCTCGCGCAGTCCGCGCCGGACCTGGCCGCCACGCCGCGTGTCGACCAGCGGCAGGCGAACCAGGAGCAGCGCATCGACCAGGGGGTGGCGTCGGGTGCGCTGACGACACGCGAGACCCACCGTCTGCAGAAAGAGCAGCACCTCATCGACCGGGCCGAAGACAAGGCCAAGGCCGACGGCAAGGTGACCCCGCACGAACGCAAGCGCCTGCATCACCTGCAGAACCACGCGAGCCGCGACATCCGTCGCCAGAAGCACGACGCGCAGACGCGCCACCGCTGACGGCCGCGCGGCGGCGCGCGTTCAGCCGTCGCCGTCCTGCGCAGCGTCGTCGGGCACCCCGCGACGCAGCGCCAGCGCACGCTGGTACAGCGCGTTGCGCGGCGCGCCGCTGATCTCGGCGGCCAGGGCGACGGCCTGCTTCAGCGGCAGCTCGCGCAGCAGCACGCCGAGCACGCGCGCGCCGTCGTCGTCGGCCGGCGCCTCGGCGGGCCGCGCGTGCAGCACCAGCACGAACTCGCCGCGCGTGCGGTTCGCATCGGCCGCGAGCCATGTCGGCAGTTCGCGCGCCGGCATCGTCGCGACCGTCTCGAACTGCTTGGTGAGCTCGCGGCACACCGTGACGCGGCGCTCGCCCGCCAGCGCCGCGAGCGACTGCGCGAGCGATGCGATGCGATGCGGCGCCTCGAACATCACGTGCGAGCCGCTCGACGCGGCGATCGCGCGCAAGGCCGCCTCGCGCTCGGCGCCTCGCGGCGGCGGGAAGCCGGCGAACGCGAACGCCGCCGCGACGCCGTCGCCGGCCACGCTCAAGGCGGCGGCCACGCTGCTCGCGCCGGGCACGGGGATCACCGCATGGCCGGCGGCCGCAGCGTCCGACACGAGCACCGCGCCGGGGTCCGACACGGCCGGCGTGCCGGCATCGCTGACGTAGGCCACGCGCTCGCCACGCGCGAGGCGCTCGATCACGCGCGCGGAGGCGGCCCGCTCGTTGTGCTCGTGCAGTGCGACCAGCGGCTTGTCGAGCCCATAGGCGCGCAGCAGCGCGCCGGTGACGCGCGTGTCCTCGCAGGCCACGGCGTCGACCAGC
>CAZFET010000367.1:0-639 GCA_964517545.1 uncultured Burkholderiaceae bacterium | reverse complement strand
GGCGTGGCCACCACGTACAGCGCGCCTGCCGGATACTGCTGCCGGCCCGCGGCCGCAGACGCCGCGGCGAGCAACAAGGAGGCGTCGAGGCTCATGGCGGGCGGGACGAAGGCGGTGGGAGACGAGGCCGAGGCGCGCGCGCTGGCGCACTTGCAGCGACACGGGCTGGCACTGGTGCGCCGGAATTATCGGGTCGCGCGCGGTCCGCGCGCCCGCGGCGGCGAGGTCGACCTGATCGTGCGCGAGCCCGACGGCACCCTCGTGTTCGTCGAGGTGCGTGCGCGACGCGGCGGCGGCCACGGCGGCGCGGCCGCGAGCATCGGCGCGGCCAAGCGGCAGCGCATCGTCTACGCGGCGCAGCATTTCGTTGCCGCTCTTTCGACCCCGCCGCCATGTCGCTTCGACGTCGTGGCACTCGACGACGATCGCATCGAGTGGCTGCGCGGCGCGTTCGATGCCGGCTGAACCGCGCCGCTGCGGCGCGGCGGAACCGGCCCGCGCGGGCCGCTGTCATATGATCCATGACCATGCTCGAACAGCGCATCCAGCAGCACTTCTTCGACAGCGCTGACCTCAAGTACCAGGCCGCAGAAGCGCGGTCGCGCCCCATCGCCGACGCGGACACGAAGGTGATCGCCC
>CAZFET010000366.1:3022-3329 GCA_964517545.1 uncultured Burkholderiaceae bacterium | reverse complement strand
GCGCACGTCGCCGGGATACTCGAGCTGGCGGAGGAAGTTGCAGAACGCGTTGACGATCACCGGCCCCTCGCCCTGCGGGTCGGGCGCGCTGCCGAGCGAGCCGAACCACGCGATGCGCACCGTCTCGAGGTAGCGGAAGTAGACCGTGTTGTTGACATGGCCCATCGCGTCCATGTCGCCCCAGCGGATGGGGATCACCATCTCGTGGGTGAGCTTCTTCTGCTCGGGGATGTCGAAGCGCATGGTGGGCCTGTGGTCGGTCGGAGCGGCCGCTACTCGCGAGCGATGCCGAGCTCGCCATAGAGGC
>CAZFET010000366.1:0-3012 GCA_964517545.1 uncultured Burkholderiaceae bacterium | reverse complement strand
TCGGCCAGCTCCTGCCGCAGCTGCTGCACCTCGGCGCGCAGGCGGGCCAGCGCGTCGTCGTCGGCCGCCGCGGGCGCCGCAGCACGCGCGGCCGCCGGCACCGCCGCCTCGCCGCACAGCAGGTGCGCCCAGCGCGACTCGCGCTCGCCGGGCGCACGCGCGAGTTGCAGCACGCGCGCGGGCGACTTCGCCGACAGCTCGTCGAGAAAGGCCTCGACCGACGAGATGTCGGCGAAGCGGTGCAGCCGCTCGCAGTTCGCGCGCAGCTCGGCCGCGGTCTGCGGGCCGCGCAGCATCAGGGTGGCCAGCAGCGCCACCGCCTGCGACGGCACGCCCAGCGCGCGCGCCATGTTGTGCTCGTAGCGCACCACGCGGCTGCCGCTGACCTCGACCACCAGGCTCAGCGCCTTCAGCTCGTCGAGCGCGGCGAGCAGTTCGCCGTCGGCGACGTTCATCACCGGCTCGCGCGCCGTCTTCTGGTTGCAGCCGGCCGCCAGCGCGTTGAGCGACAGCGGATAGGTGTCGGGCACCGTGGCCTGCTTCTCCACCAGCACGCCGAGGATGCGCGCCTCCAGCGGGGTCAGCTCGCGCATCGCGCCCGCGCTCAGACGCCGAAGCCGTCGTCCACGGCGATCACCGCGCCGTTGACGAAGTGGCTCTCGTTGGCGCACAGCATCATCAGCACCGCGTCGAGGTCGTGCGGCTGGCCGACGCGCTTGCGCGGCAGCATCTGGATGAGTTTCTGGCCGTTCTCGGTCTGCCAGTGGTGGTGGTTGATCTCGGTGTCGATGTAGCCCGGGCAGATGGCGTTGACGTTGATGCCGAAGCGGCCCCACTCCAGCGCCATCGCGCGCGTCATGTGCACCACCGCCGCCTTGCTCATGGCGTACACGCCGATCTGCCCGAGCACGCGCAGCCCGGCCATCGAGGCGATGTTGACGATGCGCCCGCCGGTGAAGGTGCCCGGCGCCGCGCCCTTGCTGCGCGCGATCATGCGCTTGCCCACCTCCTGCGCGACGAAGAACGCGCCGCGCGTGTTGGTGTTCATCACGTAGTCGTAGTCCTCCGGGCTCACGTCGACCAGCTTCTGCGTGGTGCTGACGCCGGAGTTGTTGACCAGGATGTCGATCGTGCCCATCTCGGTCTCGGCGTGCGCGACGCCGGCGCGGATGCTCACCGGATCGGTCACGTCCATCGCGACCACGTGCGCATCGCCGCCGGCCGACTCGATCTCCGCGCGCAGGGTCTTGAGCCGCTCGACCCGGCGCGCCGACAGCACCACCGCGGCGCCCGCGCGCGACAGCGTGCGGGCGAACTGCGCGCCCAGCCCGCTCGAGGCGCCGGTGACGAGGGCCACGCGGCCCGAAAGGTCGATCGAGTAGCTCATGCGATGCGCTCCGACTCCAGATGTCGGCCCGATGGTAGCGGCTCGGCGCGCGTTTTCGCGCTCGTAGAATCCGCCGCATGACGCCGCAGCAGATCCTCGAACAGTTCGGCCCGCGCGAGGCCATGGAGTACGACGTGGTGATCGTCGGCGCGGGGCCCGCGGGGCTGGCCACGGCGATCCGCCTGAAGCAGCTGGCCGCCGCGCAGAACCGCGAGGTGTCGGTGGTCGTGCTCGAGAAGGGCAGCGAGCCCGGCGCGCACATCCTCTCCGGCGCGATCATGGATCCGGTCGCGCTGAACGAGCTGTTCCCCGACTGGAAGGAACGCGGCGCGCCGCTGAACCAGCCGGTCACCGCCGACCGCTTCCTGTTCCTCGACGAGTCGGGCGCGCGCGCCACGCCGGAGTTCTTCCTGCCCGAGTGCTTCAGGAACCACGGCCACTACATCGTCAGCCTGGGCCACGTGGTCAAGTGGCTCGCGCAGCAGGCCGAGTCGCTGGGCGTCGAGATCTTCCCGGGCTTCGCCGCGGCCGAAGTGCTGTACGACGACAGCGGCGCCGTCAAGGGCGTGGCCACCGGCAACCTCGGCGTCGGCAAGGACGGCGAGCCGACCGCGAACTTCCAGCTCGGCATGGAGCTGCACGCGAAGTACACGGTGTTCGCCGAAGGCTCGCGCGGCCATCTCGGCAAGCAGCTCATCGCGCAGTTCAAGCTCGACGAAGGCCGCGATCCGCAGAGCTACGGCATCGGCCTGAAGGAGCTGTGGGAGGTCGCGCCCGAGAAGCACCAGCCCGGCCTCGTGATCCACACCGCCGGCTGGCCGCTCGACGACGCCACCTACGGCGGCTCGTTCCTCTACCACCTCGACGAGCGCAAGGTCGCGGTCTGCTTCGTCGTGGGTCTCGACTACGCCAACCCGTGGCTGAGCCCGTTCGAGGAGTTCCAGCGCTGGAAGACGCACCCGGCGATCCGCGCCACGTTCGACGGCGGCAAGCGCCTCGCCTACGGCGCGCGCGCCATCACCGCCGGCGGCATCCTCAGCCTGCCGAAGACCGTGTTCCCCGGCGGCGCGCTGGTCGGCTGCGACGCGGGCTACCTGAACGCGAGCCGCATCAAGGGCAGCCACGCCGCCCTCAAGACCGGCATGCTGGCCGCCGAAGCGGTGTTCGAGGCGCTCGGCGCCGGGCGCCAGCGCGACGTGCTCGACGCCTATCCGGCCGCGTTCGAGCAGAGCTGGCTCAAGGCCGAGCTGCTGCTGTCGAAGAACTTCAAGCAGTGGTTCAAGAAGGGCCGCACCATCGCCACCTTGATGACCGGCATCGAGCAGTGGCTGCTGCCCAAGCTGGGCGTGCGCAACCCGCCGTGGACGATCCATCGCCCGGCGCCGGACCACGTGTACCTCAAGCCGGCCGACCAGTGCCCGCGCATCGAGTACCCCAAGCCCGACGGCAAGCTCACCTTCGACCGCCTCAGCTCGGTGTTCATCAGCAACACCAACCACGCGGAAGACCAGCCGATCCACCTGACGCTGAAGGATGCCTCGGTGCCGGTGGCGGTGAACCTGGCGAAGTTCGCGGGCCCCGAGAGCCGCTACTGCCCGGCCGGCGTCTACGAGTTCGTGAAGAAC
>CAZFET010000365.1:0-3345 GCA_964517545.1 uncultured Burkholderiaceae bacterium | reverse complement strand
CCAGCCGGTCGTTGCTCTTGTGCACGATCTGGTTGATCGCGAACGGCGCGGCCGGCCGCTCGGGGTGCGCGCGGTCCCACGCGGCCAGCGACTCGGTGATCTCGGCGAGCCACTCGTCGAGCTGCGACGCCGGCCGCGCGTTGAGCGCCGGCATCGAGCCCACGATGCCGGCGGTGCACTGCGCGACGACGAGCTTCGGGTTGCTGATGATGAACAGCGGCGAGCCGATCACCGGCAGCCGCAGGCGGTCGAACAGCGGGGGCAGCGCCATCAGAACGCCTCGACCGGCAGCGCGGTCGCGCTCTCGCCGCCGGCGAGGATCGCCTCGCGCAGCGCCGGCACGCGGCTCAGGATGTGCTCCGCGTAGAAGCGCGCCGTGGTCACCTTGGCCTGCATGAAGGGCACGCGCTCGCCGGCCGCAGCGCGGTCCTCGGCCACCATCAGCGCGCGCGCCATCTGCCAGCCGGCCACCAGGTTGCCCGCGAGCATCAGGTACGGCACGCTGCCGGCGAACACCGCGTTCGGGCTCGCCTTGGTCTGGCCGGCGACGAAGTCGACCACCTGCTCGAAGGCCTCGCGCGCCGCGCTCAGGTGGCGCAGCATCGAGCGGCAGGCGGCGCCGGGCCGCCCGGCGAGCTGCGCCTCGGTCGCGGCCACGCGGCGCGCCACCGCCAGAGCGACCTGCCCGCCGTCGCGCGCGGTCTTGCGGCCGATCAGGTCGTTGGCCTGGATCGCGGTGGTGCCCTCGTAGATGGTGAGGATGCGCGCGTCGCGGTAGTACTGCGCGGCGCCCGTCTCCTCGATGAAGCCCATGCCGCCGTGCACCTGCACGCCGAGCGAGGTGACCTCGAGGCTCATCTCGGTGGAGTAGCCCTTCACCAGCGGCACGAGGAATTCGTAGAACGCCTGGTTCTCCCTGCGCGCCTGCGCATCGGGATGCGCGTGCGCGGCGTCGTACGCGCTCGCGGCCACCAGCGCCATCGCGCGGCATCCCTCGGTCAGGGCGCGCATGGTCAGCAGCATGCGCTTGACGTCGGGGTGATGCACGATCGGCGCGGCGCCCGGCAGCGAGCCGTCGACCGGACGGCTCTGCACGCGGTCCTTCGCGTAGGCCACGGCCTTCTGGTAGGCGCGCTCGGCCACCGCGATGCCCTGCACGCCTACCGCGTAGCGCGCCGCGTTCATCATGATGAACATGATTTCGAGGCCGCGGTTCTCCTGGCCCACCAGGTAGCCGATCGCGCCCTCGCCGCGGTCGCCGTACTGCAGCACCGCGGTCGGGCTGGCCTTGATGCCGAGCTTGTGCTCGATGCTCACGCAGTGCACGTCGTTGCGCGCGCCGAGCGACCCGTCGGCATTGACCAGGAACTTCGGCACGATGAACAGCGAGATGCCCTTCACGCCCTCGGGCGCTCCGCTCACGCGCGCGAGCACCAGGTGGACGATGTTGCCCGCCATGTCGTGCTCGCCGTAGGTGATGAAGATCTTGGTGCCGAAGATGCGGTAGGTGCCGTCGGGCTGCGGCTCCGCGCGGGTGCGCACCAGCGCGAGATCCGAGCCGGCCTGCGGCTCGGTGAGGTTCATCGTGCCGGTCCACTCGCCGGAGATCATCTTCGGGATGTAGGCGGCCTTCTGCTCATCGGTGCCGGCGACCAGCAGCGCCTCGATCGCACCGTCGGTCAGCAGCGGGCACAGCGCGAAGCTCAGGTTCGCGCTGTTGAGGATCTCGCCGCAGGCCGCGCCGATGGTCTTGGGCAGGCCCTGCCCGCCGAACTCGACCGGATGCTGCAGGCCCTGCCAGCCGCCTTCGGCGAACTGGCGGAACGCATCGCGAAAGCCCGGCGTGGTGGTGACCTTGCCGTCGTGGAACGACGACGGGTACTTGTCGCCCTCCCAGTTCAGCGGCGCGAGCACGCCTTCGTTGAATTTCGCGCACTCCTCGAGCACGGCCTGCGCCGTCTCGACGGTGGCGTCTTCGAAACCGGGAAGCTGCGCGATCTGCTCGAGGCCGGCGAGCTCCTTCATGTCGAACAGCATGTCCTCGACGGGGGCGCGGTACGTCATGGTGTCCTCGGATGGAAAACGGGCTCCCCGCGGGAGCACATCGCACGGTGGAAGTCAGAGACTCCTGACCAGCTCGGGCACGGCCTCGAACAGGTCGGCCTCGAGGCCGTAGTCGGCCACGCTGAAGATCGGCGCCTCGGGGTCCTTGTTGATCGCCACGATCACCTTGGAGTCCTTCATGCCCGCCAAGTGCTGGATCGCGCCGCTGATGCCGCAGGCGATGTACAGCTGCGGCGCGACGATCTTGCCGGTCTGGCCGACCTGCCAGTCGTTGGGCGCGTAGCCCGCGTCCACCGCCGCGCGGCTGGCGCCGAGCGCGGCGCCGAGCTTGTCGGCCAGCGGCGTGAGCACCTCGGTGAACTTGTCGCTGCTGCCCAGCGCGCGGCCGCCGCTGACGATGATCTTGGCCGCGGTGAGCTCGGGGCGGTCGCTCTTGGTGACCTCGCGGCCGACGAAGGCGCTCTTGCCGGCGTCGGCCGCCGCGGCGATGGTCTCCACCGGGGCGCTGCCGCCCGCGGGCGCGGCGTCGAAGCCGGTGGTGCGCACGGTGATCACCTTCACCTTGTCGCCGCTCTGCACCGTGGCGATGGCGTTGCCGGCGTAGATGGGCCGCTCGAAGGTGTCGGGCGAGATCACCTTGATGATGTCGCTGAGCTGCGCGACGTCGAGCTTCGCGGCCACGCGCGGGGCGATGTTCTTGCCCCACGCCGTGGCGGGGAACAGGATGTGGCCGTAGGCGCCGGCCACCGCCAGCACCTGCGCGGCCACGTTCTCGGCCAGGCCTTCGGCGAAAGCGGCCGAGTCGGCCAGCAGCACCTTGGCCACGCCCTGCAGCGCGGCGGCCGCGTCGGCGGCGCCGCGCGCGGTCGGGCCGGCGACCAGCACCGGCACGACGCCGCCCCCGGCGCCCGCGGCGGTGTCCGCGGTCAAGGTCGAGCGCGCGAGGGTGCCGTGGTCGTGTTCGGCAACGACGAGTACGGTCATGTCAGATCACCTTGGCTTCGTTCTTGAGCTTGGCCACCAGCGTGGCGACGTCGGGCACCTTCACGCCGGCGCCGCGCTTGGGCGGCTCGGCGACCTTGAGCGTCTTGATGCGCGGCGCGACGTCGACGCCCAGGTCGGCCGGCTTCAGCACGTCGAGCGGCTTCTTCTTGGCCTTCATGATGTTGGGCAGGGTCACGTAGCGCGGCTCGTTCAGCCGCAGGTCGGTGGTCACCACGGCCGGCAGCGCGATCCTGAGCGTCTCGAGGCCGCCGTCGACCTCGCGCGTCACGACGGCCG
>CAZFET010000364.1:0-3357 GCA_964517545.1 uncultured Burkholderiaceae bacterium | reverse complement strand
GATTCGAGACTGGGAGTCCTGCCCATGATGGTGCTTTATTCCGGAACCACCTGCCCGTATTCGCACCGCTGCCGCTTCGTGCTGTTCGAGAAGGGCATGGACTTCGAGGTGCGCGACGTCGACCTGTTCGCGAAGCCGGAAGACATCGCGCTGATGAACCCGTACAACGAAGTGCCGATCCTCGTCGAGCGCGACCTCATCCTGTACGAGTCGCACATCATCAACGAGTACATCGACGAGCGCTTCCCGCATCCGCAGCTGATGCCGGGCGACCCGGTGGCGCGCGCGCGCGTGCGGCTGTTCCTGTTCAACTTCGAGAAGGAGCTCTTCGCGCACGTCAACGTGCTCGAAGGCCGCGGCATCAAGCCCAACGACAAGCAGCTCGAGAAGGCGCGCTCGCAGATCCGCGACCGGCTGACGCAGCTCGCGCCGATCTTCATGAAGAACAAGTACATGCTCGGCGACGACTTCTCGATGCTCGACGTGGCCATCGCGCCGCTGCTGTGGCGGCTCGACTACTACGGCATCGACATGTCGAAGAACGCGGCGCCGCTGCTGAAGTACGCCGAGCGCATCTTCTCGCGGCCGGCGTACATCGAGGCGCTCACGCCGTCCGAGAAGGTGATGCGCAAGTAAGGCGCGCACGGCGCTGTCTCCCGCCACCGACGCCGATGAGCACGACGCCCCCGCCGGCGCCCGCGCAGGGCAGCTCCACGCGGCCGTACCTGATCCGCGCGCTGCACGACTGGTGCACCGACAACGGCTTCACGCCGTACATCGCCGTGCACGTCGACGCGAGCGTGCAGGTGCCGCAGGAGTACGTGAAGAACCACGAGATCGTGCTCAACATCGGCTTCGAGGCCACCAGCGGCCTCAAGCTCGGCAACGACGTCATCGAGTTCCGCGCGCGCTTCGGCGGCGCGGCGCGCGAGATCGTGGTGCCGGTCGACCACGTGATCGCGATCTACGCGCGCGAGAACGGGCAGGGCATGGCCTTCCCGGCACCCGCCGCCGAGGCCGCCGCGTCCGAGCCGCCGGCGACCTCGGGCGGTCCGCGCAGCCTGCGGCTGGCCCGCAGCGAGGCTGACGACGAGGTCGGTGCAGCGCCCGCCGCGACGCCGCCCGGGCCCGGCGCGCCCTCCACCACGACCGATCCCGCGCCCGAACCGCCCGCCGACCCGCCCACGGGTGGTCGTCCGTCGCTCAAGCGCATCAAGTGAACGCCGCGGCGCGCTGCGGCGCCGCTGCTGCATTCACCGTCGTGCCGGCGGCCGGCCGCGGTCCCGCCGCCGACGAGCCTGCTGCCTGCGAACCCGCTGCCGACGAAGCTGCTGCCGACGAACCGGCTACCTACAATGGGTCGGTGGCGTCGCCGGCTTAGCTCAGCTGGTAGAGCAACCGCCTTGTAAGCGGTAGGTCGTCCGTTCGAGTCGGACAGTCGGCACCACACGGCCACTTGCGACGGCCCGCGTGCGCAGCGCACGAACGCCCCGTTTCAACTCGATTGAACGCGCACTTTCGTTGCGCTAACCTGCCAGCCCCGATCGACGAGGCGCTGTTCGATCCGCGGCAGCAGCTGGCGCAGTTTCGCGGCCACCGCGGTGCTGCCGGCCAGCAGGGTCCAGCCGGTGTCGTCGACCGGCCCCGGCCGCACGTGCTCGGCCAGCGGACCGGGCAGCAGGTCGCGGACGGCGTCGAAGCGGGCGCGGGAGTCGGCGAGCCGCTCGCGCAACAGGCGCAGCGGCGAACTGCGGTCCAGCGCGTCGCCGATGTCCAGCGCGGCCGGCACGAGCGGGCGCGCAACGGCGTGGGTCGGCTTCGGCGACGTCATGCGAAGGAGTGTATCGATGCAGATTCTCGTCACGCACGGCACCCTCGCGCACACGCGCGTGATGCACTTCAACCGCTGGCAGCTCGCCGGCGCGCTCGCGGCGCTGCTCGCCGTGCTGATGCTGTTGTCCGGGCTCGTGTACCACTTCGTCTTCCTGGCCGCGGCGCGCGAAGGCTGGCCGATCGTGAGCCAGATCGTGCGCTTCGTGGTGCGCGACGAGATCGCGCAGCGCGAGCGCTTCATGCGGCAGAACCTCGACGCGATGGCGCAGAAGGTCGGCGAGGTGCAGGCCAAGCTGATCCGCCTCGAGGCGATGGGCGAGCGCGTGTCCGGCCTCGCCGGCGTGAAGCCCGAGGACTACAAGGCCATGCTGCAGCCGGCCGACGCGGCGCCCGCCGGCAGCAGCGGCGCCCCGGCGGCGCCGGGCACGTCGCCCAGGCCGACGCCCGGCGGGCGCGGCGGACCGTACATCCCGCTCGACTCGCCGTCGGCCGAGGCGCTGAACGGCACGCTCGAGCGCCTCGACGAACGTCTCGACCAGCACCTCGACCTGCTCGCGCTGGCCGAGTCCCGCCTGTTCGAGGCGCGGCTGAAGTCGCTGCTGGTGCCGAACTCGCGGCCGGTCGACGGGCCGGTCGGCTCGGGCTTCGGCTTCCGCCCCGATCCGTTCTCGGGCCGCACCGCGCTGCACACCGGGCTGGACTTCCCGGCCGAGACCGGCACGCCGATCCTCGCGGCCGCCGGCGGCGTCGTGATGACGGTCGACGTCCACGCGGCCTACGGCAACGTGCTCGAGATCGACCACGGCAACGGTCTGGTCACCCGCTACGCGCACGCCTCGAAGATCCTCGTCAAGCCCGGCGACCTCGTCCGCCGCGGGCAGACCGTCGCGCAGGTCGGCAACACCGGCCGCTCCACCGGGCCGCACCTGCACTTCGAGGTGCTGGTCGAAGGGGTGCCGCAGGATCCCGCCAAGTTCCTGGCCGGACAGGCCGGCCCGCGTCAGGCCGCGGCCGACCTCGCCACGCGCAGCGGCGGCCGGCGCTGAGCGCGCGGCCTTTCCCGCACGGCCGCCGCAGCGGGGCCCGGGCGTAGAATCACGCGCTTTCCGCGCACCGCGTCGGCCCGCAGCGTCACTGCGCCGCGTCCGCCGCCCGGCCGCGGTCGTCGTCCGGCAGCGCAAGGCCGTTCGCGGCCGCGCCCGCCCGACCTCTTCCCGACCTCCCGCCGCATGTTGCCCAAGCTCCTCACCTCGATTTTCGGCAGCCGCAACGACCGCCTGCTCAAGCAGTACCGGCAGGTCGTCGAGAAGATCAACGCGCTCGAACCGAGGTTCGAGGCGCTCGACGACGCCGCGCTGCGCGCCATGACCGACGAGTTCCGCCGGCGCCTGCAGACCGGCTCCACGCTCGACGACCTGCTGCCCGAGGCCTTCGCGGTGGTGCGCGAAGCCGGCAAGCGCGCGCTGAAGATGCGCCACTTCGACGTGCAGCTCATCGGCGGCATGGTGCTGCACCAGGGCAAGA
>CAZFET010000363.1:0-3383 GCA_964517545.1 uncultured Burkholderiaceae bacterium | reverse complement strand
CGACGGGGGCGGTGCAGCCGCAGCGCGCGGCGGCGCGGCAGTGGTCGGCGTGCAGTGCGACGCCGCCTGCGCGGCCACGACTTGCGCCGGCGGTGTCGTCGCCGTGGCCGTCGCCGCATCGGCGGCGGACGGCGTGGTTGCCCCGCCGGCTGCGGCACCGGTTGCGGCACTGGTCGCGGTACCTGCAGCGGCACCAGCAGCCGCCTTCGCGCCGTCCGCCGTGGCGGCTTCGGGTGCGCGGCGCGCGCTCGTCGGGTCGGGCAGCTCCGCTGCGTCGCCGCGCACGGGCGGCACGGGCTCGTCCCACCACACCAAGGTCGCCGCCGTCGCGACGACGACGGCCGCCAGGCCGCCGGCCCACGGCGCCAGCAACGGGCGCGGCGTCGGTGCGTCGCGCCCGCGCGAGGTCCACGCCGCGCGCAGGCGCGACCACCAGCTCGCGCTCGGCCGTGGCGCCGTCGCGGCGCCGCGCGCCGCGCGCAGGATCGCGGTATCGAGCGCCGCCGGCGGCTCGACTTGCGCATCGGGCGCGTGCCGCAGCGCGGCGCGCAGGTGCGCGTCGCGTGCGACGTCGTCGGCCGGCGTGCTCATGGCGCGGACGGCGCCGACGGCGCGGGCAGATAGGCGCCCATGCAGGTGCGCAGCTTGGCCATCGCGTAGCGCAGGCGGCTCTTCGCGGTCTCGAAGCCGACGCCGAGCGCGCGCGCGAGCTCGTCGACCGGCAGCTCGTCGTCGTGGTGAAGCAGGAACGCGGTCTTCTGCGCGGCGGGCAGCTGCTCCAGGCAGTCGAGCAGGCGCTGGCCGGCGCGCCGCCAGAACAGCGCGTCGTCGTGCGCGGCCGCGTGGCCGTCGGCGCGCGGCGATTGCTGCCACGGCGTGCCGGCCGGCGTGTACGGCTCGGGCTCGTCGTCGCCGAAGTCGATGGCGACTTCGCGGCCGCTCGTGCGCAGGCAGTCGACGGCGCGATGGTGCGCCAGGGTGAACAGCCAGGTGCGAAAGCGCGCCGCGCCCGGCGCGTAGTGCTCGCGCGCGCGCACCACGCGCAGCCAGGTGTCCTGGAACACCTCGTCGGCCTGGTGCGCGAGCGCCGGGCCGAGCACGCGCCGCACGAAGCGGTACAGCGACGCGCGATGGCGCGCGTACAGCGCCTCGAAGGCGGCTGCGTCGCCGCGCGCGAAGGCGAGCATCAGCGCGTCGTCGATGCCGTGATCGACGACGTGATCGACGCCGTGATCGGCGCCCTCTCCGGTGTCGCGCCCTGTGTCGCGTCCTGTGTCGCGTCCGCGGTCGTCAGCGGCGTCTCGTGCGGAGGTGCGGCCCATCGCGATCGAGTCTGCCACGGCGTTGCATCGGTGCTCCATCCGGTGCTGACACGCGCGAGCCGGCGCGGCGGGGTTCGGGGATTCCTCGGGGAAGCGCCGAAGCCCCGTCCGGCGCCATCGGCCGTGGCAGCAGGAGTCGTCGGCGCGTGTCGGTGCGCACCGGCGCGCAGCGGCGAGCCCGCCGATCCCTTTCGACACGAACCCGGAGAGACCTCGATGCATTCACGTCGTCTGCAGATCCTGTGGCTCGGCACGGTCGCGCTCGGTGCCTGCGCGCACGACGCGACCGCCGACGACCCCGCGGCGCGGCCGCTGCCCTGGCCGCGTGCGTGGCACGCGCCGGCGCTGCAGCCGCCCGATGGCCCGCCGGGGCCGCACGACGGCGCCTTCGCGCGCGTGCGTTGGGGCGTGCCCGAGGTGTCGCCGCCGTCGGCCGCCGACTGCCGCCGGCCGCCGACGATGCGCGAGGTGCCGGGGCTCGCGTGGCGGCAAGGCGAGCGGCACGGCGGCGGGTGGCGCGATGAACGGGCGCGCGACGAACGGGCGCGCGTGGCCGAGGCGGCAGGCGGCCCCGGCGGCGGCAGCCGGCCCGAGCGCGCCGAGGGCAGCGCCCGCGCCGAGCTCGCGACGGCGCCGGCGTTGCCCGAGCCGCTGGCGAAGTCCGCCGCGCCCGGCGCGCAGGCCGAGGCGGCCGCGTCGGTCGACGCGACGACTCGCGCGCCGCAGGGCCTGCCCGCGCCGCGTCCGCCGCTGGCCGCGACGGTGAGCGCCGGCATGGTCGACGACAACGCCGACTTCGGCGAGTACCTGTCGTTCCTGCAGCGCCATCGGCACGTCGAGCTGCGCCGGCGCGACGTGCGCGAGCGCTATCGCGTCGAGGTGCGCGACGCGCGCGGCCGTCCGGTGCCCGACGCCGAGCTCGCGCTCGCGTGGAGCGGAGGCAGCGTGGTGTGGGCGCGCGCCGACGCGGGCGGCAGCGCCTGGCTGCATCCGCGTGCGCTGCTCGGCCCCGAGGCCGACGGCGAGCCGCTCGAGCTGCAGGTGCGCGCGCCCGGCCGCTGGGGCGGCGTGCAGTACGCGCGCGCCACCGTGCAGCGCGGGCAGAAGCACGGCGTGGTGCTGCGCCTGCCGCGTGAAGCCGAGCTCGCGCGGCCGATGCTCGATCTCGTGTTCCTGGTCGACGCGACCGGCTCGATGGGCGACGAGATCGCCAAGCTCAAGGCCAGCATGCGCAGCATCGCCGAGCAGATCGCGCAACTGCCCGGCCAGCCCGACCTGTGCTTCGGCCTCGTGGCCTACCGCGACCGCACCGACGCCTTCGTCACGCGCACGCACGACCTCACCGACCGGCTCGGCGACTTCCAGCAGGCGCTCGCGCGACTGCAGGCGCACGACGGCGGCGACTACCCCGAGGCGCTGAACGAGGCGCTGGCCGAGGCCGTGCACGGCGTGAGCTGGCGCGGCGCAGGCACCACGCGGCTGGTGATGCTGGTGGGCGACGCACCGCCGCACCTCGACTACGGCGGCCCGCAGTACGACGAGACCCTCGCGGCGGCGCTGGCGCGCGGCATCAAGCTGCATGCGGTGGGCGCGAGCGGCCTGGACGCGCAGGGCGAGTCGGTGTTCCGGCAGATGGCGCAGTGGAGCGGCGGGCGCTTCGTGTTCCTCACCTATCGCGACGCGCGCGATCCGCGCAGCGGGCCCGGCGCCGAGACCGTGCACGACGTGCGTCAGTACTCGGTGGACACGCTCGACCGGCTGATCGTGCGCCTGGCGCGCGAGGAGCTGGCGCGACGGCCGTCGTGACGCGCGCCGTCGCCGGGTGCCGTGCCGGCGCAGGCGCGCGCGCCGTGCGGCTACGATGCCGCATGGCCAGGTCTCTCGCGCTCGCCCGTCTGCGTCGCGCCGCCGCCGCTCCGGCGCTCGCGGCGGCGCTGCTCGCCGGCTGCGGCGGCGGCTTCTTTTTCGGCATCGAGATCGGCGACGACGGGCTCGCGCCGTCGGTGGCGCTGGCCGCCAGCGCGACCAGCGTGCACGCCGGCGACATCGTGCAGCTGGTCG
>CAZFET010000362.1:1336-3393 GCA_964517545.1 uncultured Burkholderiaceae bacterium | reverse complement strand
CATGGACCGGGTGGACAAGGCGCGCAAGGTCATCGAGGCCAGGCGCGAGAAGTTCGAGGCCGAGCTCAAGGCCAAGCTCCCGGTGCGCGAGCTGGCCATGATGATGATCCGCACAGCCATGCAGGCGGCCGAGGCCGGCATGGACAGGATGCGCGAGCGCCAGGGCCAGGGCCAGGGGCAGGGGCAGATGCGGGAGCAGCGCGAGCGCATGCGCCGCAGCAAGCGCATCAGCAACCCCGGCTGCCACGCGGCGAGCTTCATCCTGCTGGTGCGACCGCTGGTCGATGCCGGCTTGCTGGCCGCCGACGCGGCGATCTCGGCGATGTCGATCACCGGCTACTCCGGCGGCGGCAAGAAGATGATCGAGCAGTACGAAGCCGGCGGCGACCCCCGGCTCGACCGAGATGTAACATTCTGGCCTGGCCTGCGGCTCATGCCGGTCGTCGGGCGCTTCTACAAGGGGCTCGCGGTGAGCGTGCCGCTGCACTTCTCGCAGCTCGCGCCGGGCACCACGCCGCAACAGCTGCAGCGCACCTACGAGGAGCGCTACGCCGGCGAGCGCTTCGTGCGCGTGATGCCGCTGAACGACGCGGCCGTGCTCGAGGCCGGCCGCTATTTCGCCCTCACCGGCTGCACCGACAGCAACCGCGCCGACATCTTCGTGTTCGCCAGCGCCACGCAGGCGATCGTGATGTCGCGCATCGACAACCTGGGCAAGGGCGCGAGCGGCTCGGCGGTGCAGGCGATGAACGTGCACCTCGGGCTCGACGAAGGGCTGGGGCTGTAGTCGTGGGCGGGCCGGCCCGGCCGTCGGTCCTGATCGCGACGCCCACGCACGACGGCTCGCTCGACTGCCGCCACGTGGCGGCGCTGGTGGAGTCGGTGGCGCTGCTGGCGCGCGCCGGCATCGGCCACGAGATCCGCTACGAGGTCGGCAACAGCCTGGTGGCCGATGCGCGCAACCGGCTGGTCGCGCACTTCCTGGCCGGGCGCCACGGCGACCTCGTGTTCATCGACGCCGACATCGCATGGTCGCCGCCCGACCTGCTCGCGCTGCTGCGCCACGACGCGGCGCTGGTGGCCGGCGTGTACCAGCGCAAGTCGATGGCGAAGCTGGACTTCACGGTGAAGTTCGGCCCGCGCATCGAGGCCGATGCGCAGGGGTTGCTCGAGGCCGAGCGCGTGGGCGCGGGCTTCCTGCGGCTGCGCCGCGACGGCCTGGAGCGCCTGGTCGCCGCGCGGCCCGAGCTGAAGCTGCGCGATCCGCGCGATCCGTCGAACACGACGCTGTACGCGCTGTTCGACGGCAGCATCGTCGACGGCGAGTACATCGGCGAGGACTACACCTTCTGCGACCGCTGGCGCGCCGCCGGCGGCCGGGTGCTGGTCGACCCGCGCATGCGCTTCACGCACATCGGCTCGCACGGCTTCGACGAGCCGCTGATGAACCACCTGAAGCCGCGCTGACGCTGCTCGGCGGGCGGCCGCGGCATCGGCTGCAGCGAAGACTCAGCGCGCGCCGGCCGCCGCGACGCACTCGCAGGCGGTGAGCACCGCCAGCGGCGGACGCTTGCCGGGCGGCACGTCCTCGGACAGCATGACGCAGCGCCCGCCGTCGAGCACGAGCCGGAAGGCCTCGGGCCGGCCGAGGCTGCGCCCGTCGAGCGGGCGCCCGTCGGCGCCGCGATGCAAGGCGGGCTCGAGCAGCAGGCGGTCGCTGCGCGTGAACGCCGCGTCGGTGAGCGAGACCTTGCGGCCGGTCTGCTGCGACGCGAAGTCCGCGGCCTGATGGATGCACGACGCCGTGGGCGACACCCAGCGCGCGGGCACGGCAGCGGCGCCGACGGCCGGGCCGCCCCACCACGAGCACGCGGCCAGCAGCGCGGCGCCGGCGGCGGGCGCGGCGCGGCGCAGCATCGCGGACGGCGCGCTCACCAGCGCACCTGCCTGACGATGCGGTTCTCGCGCGCCGGGCCGCGCCGCATGAAGCCGCCCTCGGCCGCGCGCAGCGCCTGCGCCGACTCGCGCGCGGCCGCCGGCGGGCAGGTGCCGTTGGC
>CAZFET010000362.1:0-1326 GCA_964517545.1 uncultured Burkholderiaceae bacterium | reverse complement strand
CGCGCGATTCTTTCCGTGCGCGACGGTCTGCCGAGCTACGGCGCGTCCGCGGGCGCGGGCTGCCCCTGCGGCGACCGCTGGCGCGCCGCCGGCGGGCAGGTGCCGTTGGCGCGCAGGTACAGCGCCGCGGCGAGCCGACCCTCGGCCGGGTCGCCGAGCTCGCGCGAGAAGTCGTCGGCCGCCGCGCACTGCGGCGTGAAGCCGTCGGCGTAGTCGCCGAAGCCCTTGTGGTTGACACCCTGGAACTCGATCGGGAAGTACGAGATGCCGCAGTTGTCCTGCGCCGTGAAGCCGTAGGGCTTGCCGCAGGTGGTGGCGCCGATCAGGCGCACGTCCACGTCGACGCCGCGCAGGCCGTTGACGATGGCCTCGCTGGCCGAGCAGGTCGGCCCGCCGGCGATCACGTACAGGCGCGCGAGGCCGAGCGTGGGCAGCGCGGCGTTGCTGGTGCAGTCGAAGTTCGCGTCGGGCACGCAGGCACGGTCGATGAAGGGTGTGGCCGACGCGTTGGTGTCCGCGGTGCGCTTGTCGTTGTATTGCAGCCGCTCGAAGGTCTTGCCCGCCGTGCGCGCCGGTCCGGCGATCATGTACGCGAGCTGGCTCGCGATGTAGAGGAAGCCGCCGCCGTTGTAGCGCAAGTCGAGCACGAGGTCGGTGACGGCGGCGTCCTTCAGGGTCTGGATCGCCGCGGCGAGCTGCGTCTCGGCGGCGCCGAAGTGGTCGTTGAAGACGATGTAGCCGACCTTCTGCCCGCCGATGTCGAGCACCTGCGTCGTCAGCACCGGCTGCTTGACCACGGTGCCGGCGGCGAGCGTCAGCGCGGGCAGGTTGCTGCCGTTGCGGCTGAACACGAAGCTGTGGTTGCCGGCGGCCGACGGGAACACGCCGGCATTGAGGGTCGGGATCTCGGCCGGGTTCGTGGTATCGGCCGACACGCCGTCGACCGTGACCAGCAGGTCGCCGCGGCGCAGGCCGGCGTTGGCGGCCGGCGAGTTCGGCTCGACGTACGCGATGCGGATGCCGCGCGTCGGGTTCTGCGCGTCGATCTGCAACGACTGGATGTGCCACTCGATGCCGTAGCCGACCACCGCCCCCGACTGCGACAGCTCGTTCCACTGCTTCGTCGGGAAGGTGAAGCTGAACTCGTCCTTCCGCTTGCCCGAGGCGGTGCGCGCGGTCGTCTTCAGCGCCTCGAAGTAGCGGTCGAGCGAGCCGTACACGTCGGCCTCGTCGCTGTAGGCGGGCAGGCTCGCGTCGACCGCCGGCACCTCGCGGTACCAGAGATAGGCCTCGTTCATGTACGAGCGCACCCAGCGCTCCTCGGTG
>CAZFET010000361.1:3021-3450 GCA_964517545.1 uncultured Burkholderiaceae bacterium | reverse complement strand
CGTCGTCCGCACGACACCTGGACGACACCTGCACGACATCGCTTGCGCCGCATGAGCGCTCGCGCCCGCCACGGCCGCGCCGTGCCGCACGCCGCCCGGCCTCCGGTGCCGCAGCGCCCGCCGGGCGGCGGCGCGCGCGGCCCGGGGCTGCGCGCGTCGGCCGTGCTCGCCGTGGCGCTGCTGGCCGCCGGCTGCGCCACGCGCTCGGGCGACGTCAAGCCGGTGCCGGCGACGCCGGCCGACTTCGCCGGCTGGGAGTGCCCGCGCATCCACGACGAGCTCGACCGGCTGCAGCGCCGCGCGGCCGACGTGGCCTACGCGGTCGACGAGCGCGCGGGCAACAACATCATCGCGCTGGGCATCGGCGTCACCGTGTTCTGGCCGGCGCTGCTGGCGATGCAGCCCGACGGCCCCGAGGCGCAGGAACTC
>CAZFET010000361.1:1583-3011 GCA_964517545.1 uncultured Burkholderiaceae bacterium | reverse complement strand
GCCGCTCCAAATTATTGCGCCTGGCAAAGTCTACCGCCGCGATTTCGACATCCGCACCGCCGCGCGCGACAAGCGCTGCCCGCCGCCCGATCCGCAGATGCCGGCCGAGCGCGCCGCGGCGCTGCCGGTGGCCGTGGGCGACCGGCTCATCTACGAGGAGCGCGTGTCGCCGCGCAAGCCGCTGCGCGAGATCGTGCTCGAGGTCGCGGCGCTGCGCCGCGACGAGATCGACTTCTCCGTCGCGCCGGCGGGCGTGCCGCGCCGCGTGCTGGTGCAGGACCTGTCGGGCAACGCCGCCGGCAGCGGCCCGTTCGGCGTGGTGCACTGGCGCCGTCTGCTGCGCCCGGGCATGGAGCTGGGGCAGGTGGTCGCGGGCGAGCTGGTCGCGGCCGACGACGCTTCGGCGCGTGCGCGCGTGCGCGGCCAGGTGGTCGCGGTCGGCCCGCAGACCATCGCCGACCGGCGCTTCGACGTGGCCGTGATCGAGCTGTTCGGCGACGTCGCGCGCGCCGAGTCGACGACGCGGCTCGACGGCGTGCTCGCGGTCGACCGTGCGAGCGGCGTGCTGCTGCGGCTCGACCTGCGCAGCGCCGACGCCGACTTCTCGCTGCGCCGCACCCTGCTGCGCATCGACGCCGCGGCGCGGTAGGCCGCGCCGGCTTCACGCATCTTTACGCGATCCACACGCGGCCGTGACCGGCGCCGCGCACGATGCCTGCATCCCCCTCCACCGCAGGATGTCCGCATGAAGACCCGCTCGTTCCCCCGTTCCGCGAAGCTGTTCGTCGGCGGCCTGGCCGTCGCGCTGGCCGGCACCTTCACCCTCGCCGCGATGGCCGCGCCGCACGGCGGCCCGGGCCACGGCATGCACGGCGGCGGCATGATGGGCTCGCCCGAGCGCATGGGCCGCATGGTCGACCGCATGCTCGACGAGGTGAAGGCCAGCGACGCGCAGCGCGCGCAGGTCAAGCAGATCGTGCAGGCCGCCGCCGCGGACCTGAAGGGCCAGCGCGAGGCCGCGCGCGAACTGCGCCAGCGCGCGATGCAGCTGTTCACGCAGCCCACCGTCGACGCCAACGCCGTCGAGGCGCTGCGCCAGCAGATGCTGCAGCAGCACGACCAGGCCAGCCGCCGCATGACGCAGGCCATGCTCGACGTGAGCCGCGTGCTCACGCCCGAGCAGCGCACGCAGCTGGCCGAGCGCATGAAGCAGCGCCGCGAGATGTTCGAGCGCCACCGCCGCGAGCGCGAGTCGCTCGGCACGCCGCGTTCGTGAGCCTGCGCCGCGGGCGCGTGCGCGAGCGAAGCGCCGCGCCCGAGGCCGTATCCTTGACCGGATGAGCAGCCGCCTCCTGCTGATCGACGACGACGCGCGCCTGACCGCGATGGTCGGCGAGTACCTGCCCGGCTCGGGCTTCGCGGCCGACA
>CAZFET010000361.1:0-1573 GCA_964517545.1 uncultured Burkholderiaceae bacterium | reverse complement strand
GCTCGGCGCTGCGCTGCCCGACGCGCTGGTGCTCGACCTGATGCTGCCCGACGGTGACGGGCTCGACTTCTGCCGCGAGCTGCGCGCGCAACCGCGCACGCGCGCGCTGCCGCTGCTCATGCTCACCGCGCGCGGCGAGCCCACCGACCGCATCGTCGGCCTCGAGCTCGGCGCCGACGACTACCTCGTGAAGCCGTTCGAGGCGCGCGAGCTGCTCGCGCGCCTGAAGGCGCTGCTGCGCCGCGCGCAGCCGCAGCCGGCAGGCGACGAAGTGCTGCGCTTCGGCCGACTCGAGATCGACCTGGGCGAACGACTCGCCCGCCTCGACGGCAAGCCCTGCGACCTGACCGGCCACCAGTTCGACCTGCTGGTGGTGCTGGCCCGCAGCCCCGGCCGCGTGCTGTCGCGCGACCAGATCATGGACGCGCTCAAGGGCCATCCGCTGGAGGCCTTCGACCGCAGCATCGACGTGCACATCTCGCGCATCCGCGCGGTGATCGAGGACGATCCGAAGAACCCGCGGCGCGTGCTCACCGTGCGCGGCGCGGGCTACGTCTTCGCGCGCAAGCAAGACGCCGACGCGGCGTGACGGCGCCGGCGTGAAGTCGCTCTACCTGCGCATCTGGCTCACCGTCGTGGCGGCGCTGCTGCTGTTCGCGCTGGTCTCGGGCTGGCTGTTCCAGCGTCACATCGAGCACGAGCGCGCGCGCAGCGACTCGGCCATCGCCGAGCGCGCCGCGGCCTGGGGCGAGCTGATCCAGCGTTCGCTGCCGCCGCCCCACGCGCCCGCGCCGGAGCAAGGCGCCGCGCTGCGCGAGTGGTCGCAGCGCCTGCGCCTGCCGCTGGCGCTCGACGACGCGCGCGGCCAGCGTGTCGCGGCCTCCGAAAGCTACCTGCGGCGCGAGGCCGACGTCGGGCCCGGCGCACGGCGCGCAATGCCCATCCGCCTGGAAGACGGCCGCACCCTGTGGGTGATGCGGCCCGGCCTGCTGCGGCCGCCCGCCGACGCGCGCACGCCGCCGCCGTGGTTCGCGCCCCCGGGCCTGAGCGGCGTGCCGGGCTTCGGGCTGGCGGCGCTGCTGCTGCTGCTGCTGCTGGCGGTGGCCGCGGGCGCGTACCCGGTGGTGCGTCGGCTCACGCGCCGCCTCGAGCGCCTCAAGCAAGGCGTCGAGGCGTTCGGCGAAGGCGCGCTGCACCAGCGCGTGGCCGAGGACGGGCGCGACGAGGTGGCCGCCGTGGCGACGAGCTTCAACCGCGCCGCCGCGCGCGTCGAGGCGCTGGTGCGCTCGCACCAGTCGCTGCTGGCCAACGCGAGCCACGAGCTGCGTTCGCCGCTGGCGCGGCTGAAGCTCGCGCTGTCGATGCTCGACGAGGCCTCGCCCGCGCAGCGCGAGCGGCTGCGCCACGAGATCGAGACCGACATCGCCGAGCTCGACGCACTGGTCGAGGAGGTGCTGCTGGCCAGCCGGCTCGACGCCGCCGCGCAGCTCGACCGCCGCGAGCCGGTCGACCTGCTCGGGCTCGCGGCCGAGGAAGCGGCGCGCAGCGGCGCGTCGGTCGAGGGCGACGCGGC
>CAZFET010000360.1:0-3451 GCA_964517545.1 uncultured Burkholderiaceae bacterium | reverse complement strand
GTGCCGGCGCCGTCGAAGGAGGCCTTCTTCGAGGCCTGCGACGTGCTGTCGCTGCACCTGAGGCTGGTCGAGGCGACGCGCGGCATCGTCAGGCTCGACGACCTGCACCGCATGAAGCCGACGGCGCTGTTCGTCAATACCTCGCGCGCCGAGCTGGTGGAAGACGGCGCGCTCGTCTCGGCCCTCAACAAGGGCCGCCCCGGCATGGGCGCGGTCGACGTGTACGAGAGCGAGCCCATCTTGCAGGGCACGCCGCTGCTGCGCCTGGAAAACGCGGTGTGCACGCCGCACATCGGTTACGTCGAGCTCGACAGCTACGAGATGTACTTCTCCGCCGCGTTCGACAACGTCGTCAACTTCGTCGCCGGCCAGCCCACGAACATCGTCAACCCCGACGCGCTGAAGGTGCTGCGCGAATGAGCGCGCGGCCTCCGGCGGCGCACGGCGCGGGCTGGGCGCTGCTGGCCGGCAACTTCGCGATCGGCTGCGGCGTGATGGTCGTGCCCGGCTCTCTGAACGACCTCGTGCGCTCGCTCGACGTGAGCGTCGCGCTCGGCGGCCAGCTCATCGCGCTGGCCGCGGTGGTGATGGCCGTGGGCGCGCCGCTGGCCGCGGGCTTCGTGGCCGGCATCGACCGCCGCCGGCTGCTCGCGCTGACCCTTGCGTGGTACGCCATCGGCCACGCGCTGTCGGCGCTCGCCCCGAGCTACGCCGCACTGGCGCCGCTGCGCGTGGCCACGGTGCTGGGCGCGGCGATCTTCACGCCGCAGGCCGCCGCCGCCATCGGCACGATGACGCCGCCCGAGCAGCGCGGCCGCGCCATCACCTTCATCTTCCTCGGCTGGTCGATGGCCTCGGTGCTCGGCATGCCGCTGCACAGCTACATCGGCGAGGCCTTCGGCTGGCGCTGGGCCTTCGCGCTGGTGGCGCTGCTGTTGGCCGCCGGCGCGCTGAGGGTGTGGCGCGCCATGCCCGACGGCGTGAAGCCGCCGGCGATGTCGCTGGCCGCCTGGCGCGAGGTGTTCACGCACCCGGTGCTGATGGCGATCGTGTTCGTCACCGCGCTCAGCGGCGCCGGGCAGTTCACGCTGTTCTCGTACTTCGCGCCGTACTTCCGCCACGTGCTCGACGCGAGCGCGGCCGAGGTGAGCTTCATGTTCTTCTGGTTCGGCGCCTTCGGCTTCGCCGGCAACGTGCTGGTGTCGCGCCACATCGACCGCATCGGCGCCGGCGGCGCCGTCACCGCGCTGCTGGCGCTGATGTCGCTCAGCCTGCTCGCGTGGCCGTGGGCCGGCAGCGTCGCGGCGATCGCCGCGGTGCTCGTGCCGTGGGCGCTCGGCTGCTTCTCGTCGAACTCGGCGCAGCAGGCCCGGCTCGGCGTGGCCGCGCCCGCGCTCGCGCCGGCGCTGATGGCGCTCAACACGTCGGCCATCTACCTCGGCCAGGCGGTGGGAGCGGCCGGCGGCGGCGCCCTGGTGGCCGCGCGCGGCGACTACGCGGCCCTGCCCTGGGTCGGCCTCGCGTGGCTGGCCGCGGCCATCGCGCTCAGCGCGTGGGCGGCACGCGCCGCCCGCGCCGCTCAGCGCGGCGACTCGAAGAACAGGTAGTTCGTCGCGTAGTCGCTGATCTCGAAGTACACCCGCTTCTCGCCGTCGTCGACCGTGCCGTTGAGGTTCTCGTCGAGCACGCCGTAGCCGAAGCGGTACGAGCGCGGCACGCCGTCGGACGTGCCCATCGCGGTGCTCATCTTGTCGATGCGCAGGAAGCGGCGCACGAGCTTGTCGCCGGCGTAGACCTCCAGCACGCCGTTGGTGCCGGTCCAGTTCTGGAGGTCGCGGCGCAGCTGGTTCTGCTGCTCCTGCGTGCAGCCGGCGGCCAGCAGCGCGAGCGCGAGCGCCGGCACGATCGCGACGCCGATGCGCGTCTTCATGGGCGCAGCCCTCCTCACTTGGTGCCGAAGATCCGGTCGCCCGCGTCGCCCAGGCCCGGGATGATGTAGCCCACCTCGTTGAGGTGGCTGTCCACGGCGGCGGTCCAGCAGCGCACGTCGGGATGCGCCGACTCCAGCGCGCGGATGCCCTCGGGCGCGGCCACCAGCACCAGCGCGCGGATGTCGGCGCAGCCGCGCGACTTCAGCAGGTTCACCGTCGCGATCATCGAGCCCGCGGTGGCGAGCATCGGGTCGACGACGATCGCGGGGCGCTCGTCGAGGTGGCCGACGAAGCGCTCGCAGTACTGCTCGGGCTGCAAGGTGTCGTGGTTGCGCGAGATGCCCACCACGCTGCCCTTCGCGTTCGGGATCATCTGCAGCACGCCGTCGAGCATGCCGATGCCGGCGCGCAGGATCGGCACGATGGTGACCTTCTTGCCGCGGATCTGGTCGATCTCCACCGGCCCGCTCCAGCAGGTGACGGTGGTCTTCTGCAGCGGGAAGTCGGCGGTGGCCTCGTAGGCGAGCAGCGCGGCGATCTCGCCGGTGATCTCGCGGAACTTCTTGGTCGAGATGTCGGCTTCGCGCAGCAGCCCGACCTTGTGGCGGACGAGCGGGTGCTGGACTTCGATGACGGGCATGGTGCGGCGGAGTGTAGCGGCGCGTCGCGCGCACGCGGGATGCGCCGCCGCCGCCGTGCCATGTCCGGGGGACGGCGCACGCCCGAACACGCGACGCGCCGCACGGACCCGCTGCCTAGAGTGAACCCACCCCTCACCAGGAGTTCACCATGCACCCGTTGCTCAAGCTGTTCGTGATGCCCCTCGTCGCCGCCACCGCGCTGCAGGCCGTGGCCCAGACGGATCCGTGGAACGCCGGCCGCCTGCAGGTCGCCGCGATGAGCGTCGAGCGCCTCAAGGCCGTCTACCTCGCCTGCGACCGCGCCGCCACGCAGCACGTGCTGCCGCCCGGCGTGGCGCAGCACTGCTCGCTGGTCGGCGAGGAACTCAAGCAGCGCCACTTCGACGGCAGCTTCGACAAGCTCATCGAGTGGTGGCGCGCCGAGAAGCGCAAGGCGGAGGCGGCGGCGCGCGTCGACCCGCCGCGTGACGACGAGCTGCCGCCGGTCTGACGCCGCGGCCTCAGCGCACGGCCAGCAGCGACGGCAGCACGCCGGCGGCGGTACCGCGCAGCACCACGTGCGCGTCGCCGTCGATGTCGCTCGCGTGCGGGTTGACGATCGCCACCTGCGCGCCCGCCCGGCGCGCGGTCGACGCCAGCCCCGCTGCCGGCCACACCACGCCCGAGGTGCCCACGACGAGCATCACGTCGCACTCGCGCGCCGCGCGCTCGGCCGCGTCGAGCGCGCCCTCGGGCAGCATCTCGCCGAACCACACGACCGCGGGACGCACGAGGTGGCCGCAGTCGGCGCAGCGTGGCGGGCGGCCCGGCGCTGCGCGCGACACGTCGCAGGCGCGCGCGCCGGGGCACGGATCGAGCCAGCGGTCGGCCAGGATGTCG
>CAZFET010000359.1:0-3459 GCA_964517545.1 uncultured Burkholderiaceae bacterium | reverse complement strand
GGGGCCGGGCGGGGCGCGCGGCTGCGGCGGCACCTCGTGGCCGGTCATGCCGGGCAGGTGGGCGTCGAGCACCAGCACGTCGGGCCGCCAGTCGCGCACGATGTCGATGGCCTCGGGGCCGTCTTCGGCGACGCGCAGGTCGACCGCGCCGAGCACGCGCACGGCCTCCTTGAACAGCAGCGCATTGACGCGGTTGTCCTCGACGTAGAGCAGGCGAACCGGCTCGCGCTGCGACGCCGCGTCCGTCGGCGCCGCGGCGGGCGGCGGCGCGGGCTCGGCGGGTGCCGGGGCCGTCGGCAGGTCGACCATCGCGCGCGTGCCGATGCCGGGCCGGCTCGACACGCGCAGCCGTCCGCCCATGCGCTCGACGAGCTTGCGCGCGATGATGAGCCCGAGCCCCGTGCCCTCGATGCTCGACGTCTCGCGGCCGAGGCGCTCGAACGGTTCGAACAGCCGGCCGAGCTGCGATTCGCTCATGCCCGTTCCGCTGTCCTCGATCACGAGGGTGGTCGTCGCACCGGACGGCTCGAGGGTCCAGCGCACCACGCCGGCCGGCCGGTTGTACTTGACCGCGTTGCTCGACAGGTTCACCAGCACCTGCAGCAGCCGCTGCTCGTCGGCCACCACGCGCGTGCCCACGGGCAGCTCGACGTGCAGGTGCACGCCGCGCACCTCGGCGGTGGGCTGCACCGCCGAGGCGGCGCGGTCGATGAGCGGCGCGACGTCGACGACCTTCAGCTCGAGGCGGAAGTGCTCGTCCTCGATGCGCTGCAGGTCGAGCACGTCGTCGACCAGCTCGAGCAGGTTGCGCCCGGCGCGCACGACGTGGTCGGCGTACTCGCGCACGCGCTGCGGGTCGGCGGCTACCGGCGCGTCCTGCAGCAGCTGGCCGAAGCCGAGCACGGCGTTGAGCGGCGTGCGCATCTCCTGGCCAGCTCGGCCGCCTCGCGGTCGCGCCGCGCGGCCTCGGCTTCGCGGCGCTCGCTCACGTCGAGCAAGGTGCCCACCATGCGACGCGCGCGGCCGTCGTCGCCGCGCGCGACCACCTTGCCGCGGTTCATCACCCACACCCAGCGGCCGGAGGCGTGGCGCATGCGGTACTCGTCGACGTACACCGGCGTGTCCCCGCGCAGGTGCTCGATGAGGCGGCGGCGCGTGTTGGGCTGTTCGTCGGGGTGGATCGAGTGCAGCCAGTCGTCGGGCTCGTGCGGCTGCCAGTCGTCGGGCAGCCCGAGCACGCGGCGCCAGCCGGGCGACACGTACAGGCGGCGCTCGGCGAGGTCCCAGTCCCACACACCCTGGCCGGCGCCTTCGAGCGCGAACTTCCAGCGCTCCTCGGCGACGGCGAGCGCCTCGGCCGTGCGGCGCGACTCCTCGCGCAGGCGCATCTGCTCGGTCACGTCGCGCGCGGCGCCGCGGTAGCCCATGAAGCGGCCGGACGAGTCGAACACCGGCACGCCGCTGAGCGCGATCACGAGGGGCCGGCCATCGCGTTCGCGCGTGAGCGGGATGTCGTGGAAGGGCTCGCGCCGCTGCAGCGCCTGCTTCCAGCGATGCCATTGCGCGTCGTCGCCGGCATGGCGCGCGTAGGTCTCGGTCCAGGGCCGGCCGAGCGCGCGCGACGCGAAGTCGCCGAGATGCTGCGCCGCGCTCTCGGACAGCCACGTGATGCGGCCGCGGTCGTCGGTCTCCCACAGCCAGTCGATGCTGGTGCGGCTGGCGGTGCGCATGCGCGCTTCCTGCAGCCGCGCGCGCTGCTCGCGCAGGCGGGCGGCCAGCAGTGCGCCGGCCAGCGCGGCGAGCTGCTGCAACGCGCTGCGCTGCGCGTCGTCGAGGCGGCGCGGCCGGCGGTCGATGACCGCCACGGTCGCCACGCGCCGGCCGTCGACCTGCACCGGCACGCCCGCGTAGAAGCGGATGTGCGGTGCGCCGCGCACCAGCGGGTTGTCGGCGAAACGCTCGTCGGCGCTGGCGTCCTCCACCACGGTGGGCTCGTCGGCGAGGATCGCGTGCGCGCAGAACGCGTGCTCGCGTGGCGTCTCGCACCGCTCGAGGCCGGCCGCGGCATCGGCGCTCTGCGCCTTGAACCACTGCCGGTGCTCGTCGACGAAGCACAGCAGCCCGATCGCCGCGCCGGCCGCCTGCGCGGCCAGTCGCGCGATGGCGTCGTAGGCGGGCTCCGGCGCCGTGTCGAGGATGGCCAGCTCGCGCAGCACGCGCAGGCGCTGCTCTTCGTCGGCGGGCAGGGGAGCCGGCTGGAACGACATCGGCGGCGGCGCTACAGGTCCAGTGGCGTGCGCGGCAAGGTGTCGGAGAAGTGCAGCACCTCGAACCGCACCACCGGTGCCGTGGCGTCGTTGGGCGGTGTGCCCAGGCCGATGCTGCCGTGGCCGTGCAGGGTGCAGGTCGTGCGGCGCAAGGTGACGATGTCGCCGTCGCCGGCGAAGCGCACGTAGGTGCCGTTGTAGCTGAGGTCGGTGAGCTGGAACGCACCGCCGTGCCAGTCGATGCGGGCGTGCGAGCGCGACACGCGCGAGTCGTCGATGCAGTACGTGGCCTGCGGGCTGCGCCCGAGCACCACCGGCATCGCGCTGCCGGCGAACACGCGCTGCGTGTCGATCCACGCGAGGCGGATGCCCTCGGGCTCGACCGTGGGCTCGAGCGCACCGAACAGCGTGGTCGCGCTGTCGCCCGCGCGCGGCACGTCGAGCACGTGCACCTGCACCGGCTCGGCGCGCCCGCGCAGGTGAAGCCGGTCGAGGCTGCGGAAGCGGAGCTGGCGCTCGGCCGGCAGGCCGGCCAGCACCTCGGCGGTGACGAGGGTCTCGTTGTCGCCGGCGTGGTCGAGCAGGCGCGCGGCGACGTTGACGGCGTCGCCGAAGCAGTCGCCGCCCATCTCGACGATCTCGCCCCAGGCGAGCGCGACCTGCAGCCGCAGCGACCGCAGACCCGAGGAGGCGCCGCGCTCGCTGCCGCGCGACACCAGTCGCTCCAGCGCCTCGTGCATCTGCGCGGCGGCGTCGAGTCCGGCCAGGGGCGTCTCGAAGATCGCCATCAGGCCGTCGCCCAAGGTCTTGATGACGCGCCCGCCGCACTCGGGCACCGCGCCGGCGAGCCGGCCGATGGTGTGCGTGACGACCGACGTGGCCTCGGCGTTGCCGAGCGTCTCGTACAGCGACGTGCTGCCGCGCAAGTCGGCGAACAGGACGGTGCGCTCGGCGATCAGCGTCATGGCGCCGAGTTTAGCGGCCCGTCAGCGACACGGCCCCGCCGGGGCGGGGCCGTGCTGCGCGGCGCCGGCTCGTCCCCGGCCAATCAGAGATTGTCCAGGTACGTTCGCAGCTTGTGCCTGCGGCGCAAGCTGCTCATGCCTGCGGCACAGGCACCGGCCGCCTGCGGCGGCGCGTCCCCGGCCAATCAGAGATTGTCCAGGTACGTTCGCAGCTTGTGCCTGCGGCG
>CAZFET010000358.1:2495-3462 GCA_964517545.1 uncultured Burkholderiaceae bacterium | reverse complement strand
GTCTCGCGATGCAGGTGCTGCTGCGCAATCCGCTTGCCGATCCTTACGTGCTCGGCACCTCGGGCGGCGCGGCGGTGGGCGCGCTGCTCGCGCTGATGCTCGGCGTCGGGCTGTGGATCGGCGCGGCCGCGGGCGCGCTCGCGGCGGCCGCGGCGCTGCTAGGGCTGGCGCGCGGCGCGCTGGCCAGCACCGACGACGCGTCGTCGCGGCTCATCCTCACCGGCGCCATGCAGGCCGCGCTCGCGGGCGCGCTGGTGTCGCTGCTGCTCACCCTGACACCCGACCCCTGGCTGCGCGGCGCGATCTTCTGGCTCGTCGGCGACCTGTCGGGCGCGCGGCACGGTGCATGGTGCGTGCTCGGGGCCGCGTTGTTCGCCGCGCTCGTCTTCGCGCGCCGGCGCGGCATCGACCGGCTGATGCTCGGCAGCGAGGCGGCCGCGCTGCTCGGCGAGCCCGTGCGGCGCCTGCGCGTGGAGCTGATCGTGGCCGCGGCCCTGGCCACCGCGCTCGCGGTGTCGACCGCCGGCGCGATCGGCTTCGTCGGGCTCGTGGTGCCGCAGGCGCTGCGCCTGGCCGGCGTGCAGCGCACGCAGGATCTCGCGTGGATGGTGCCGCTCGGCGGCGCGGCGCTGGTGGTGGCCGCCGACATGGTCGCGCGGCTGGTCGCGATGCCGCTCGAACTGCCCGTCGGTGCGGTGATGGCGCTGATCGGCGCGCCCTTGTTCATCGTGTTCCTCGCGCGGGGGGCGCGATGACGCCGGCCGGCGCCACCGCGCTGGTCGAGACGCGCGCGCTGCGCCTGGCGGTGGGCGGGCGCACGCTGGTCGACTCGCTCGACTGGCGCGCGCACGCCGGCGAGCGCTGGTGCGTCATCGGGCGCAACGCGGCGGGCAAGAGCACCTTGCTGCGCGCGCTGGCCGGCCTGCGCGTCGCGTCGCGCGGCGGCGACGTGCGCTGGCTCGGTCGG
>CAZFET010000358.1:0-2485 GCA_964517545.1 uncultured Burkholderiaceae bacterium | reverse complement strand
GCAGCACGACTGGCCGCCGGCCGACGCGGCCGCGGTGCGCGCGTTCATGCCGCAGCAGGCGAGCGACCGGTTCGCGATCAGCGTGGCGCGGCTGCTGGAGCTGTCGGTCGCGGTGCCCGGCGCGCGCGCCGCGGCCGACGTGCTCGAGGCGCTCGACGCGGCGCATCTCGCGTCGCGCGGCGTGCTCGAGCTGTCGGGCGGCGAGCGCCAGCGCGTCGCGCTGGCGCAGTGCGCGCTGCAGGGCGCGCCGCTGATGCTGCTCGACGAGCCGGTGGCCTTCCAGGACCCGGCGCACGAGGCGCAGGTGGGGCGCTGGCTCGGCTCGCTGCACGACGCGTGCCTCGTGATCAGCGCGCACGACGTGAACTGGATCGCGCGCGTGGCGACGCACGTGCTCGCGCTGCTGCCCGACGGCCGCTGCGAGCAGGGCACGGTCGGCGAGATGCTCACGGCCGCGCGGCTGCAGCGCGTCTACGGCTGCGCGTGGCGCGAGTCGGGCGGCGTGTGGAGCTGGTGGTAGCCCGGACCGCGCGTGGCACGCGGCGCGCGCGTCATCGCGCCGCGTCGATCGCCTCGCACAGCGCGCGCGCACCGTCGACGAAGCGCGGGCCCATGCGGCCGATCAGGTCGCCGTCGAGCCGCACGAAGCGGTCGTGGCGCACCGCGTCGACCTGGCGGAAGCGCCGCCAGCCGTCGAACGACGAGTCGTCCTCGGCCGCGCTGGCGATCACCTGCGGGTCGGCCTGCACCGCGGCCTCGCGGCTGACGGTGGGCGTGAAGCCGGGCAGGGCCGCGAACACGTTGACGCCGCCGCACGCCGCGATCGCCTCGGAGATGAGGTGCTCGCGGTTCACCGTCATCAGCGGCTCGGGCCACAGCTGGTAGAACACGCGCACCGGCCGTCGCGCCGCGTACGTCGCGCGCAGCGCGTTCCAGCGGCGCTGCACGTCGTCGGCCGCGCGCGCGGCGGTCTCCGCGCTGCCGAGCAAGGTGCCGAAGCGGCGCAGCGATGCGGCGATCGCGTCGACGTGGCGGATCTCGCTCTCGAACACCGGCACGCCGAGTGCGCGCAGCTGCTGCCGCGCACGCTCGGGCACGCCGCTGCGCCACACGATCACGAGGTCGGGCCGCAAGGTCGCCACCACCTCGAAGTTGATCGCGAAGGCGTCGCCCACGACCGGCAGCCGCTTCACCTCGGGCGGGTAGTCGCTGTAGCGCAGCACCCCGACGAGCGAGGCGCCGCCGCCGGCGGCGTGCACGAGCTCGGCCAGGTGCGGCCCGAGCGTGATCACGCGACGGGCCGGGCGCGGCAACTCGACGCGATGGCCCGCGTCGTCGACGACCGACAGCGGCGCGGCCGTCGCGCCGGCGGCCGGCGTCGCGACGGCGGATGACAGGGCGATCGCGCAGGCGAGCAGCGGCACCTTTACCGCCTCGACCGCAACGGCCGCGACCGGCCGTGCGCCGCGAGCGCCCGCACGCGTCATCGCACCGGCCGGCCGCTCGCGAACGCGTCGCACCAGCGGCTCACCGCGCAGTCGCTGCAACGCGGCGCGCGCGCGGTGCAGACGTAGCGGCCGTGCAGGATGAGCCAGTGGTGCGCATCGACGCGGAACTCGTCGGGCACGCGTTCGAGCAGCCGCCGTTCGACCTCGAGCGGCGTCGCGCCCGGCGCGAGACCGGTGCGGTTGGAGACGCGGAACACGTGCGTGTCCACCGCGATCGTCGGCTCGCCGAAGGCGACGTTGAGCACCACGTTGGCGGTCTTGCGGCCGACCCCGGGCAGCGCCTCGAGCGCCTCGCGCGAGCGCGGCACCTCGCCGCCATGGCGCTGCACCAGCAGGCGGCAGGTCTCCACCAGGTTCTTCGCCTTGTTGCGGTACAGGCCGATGGTGCGGATGTGCGCCTCGACGCCCGCCACGCCGAGCGCGAGCATCTTGCGTGGCGTGTTGGCGCGGGCGAACAGCGCCCGCGTGGCCTTGTTGACGCTCACGTCGGTGGCCTGCGCCGACAGCAGCACCGCGGCGAGCAGCTCGAACACGCTCGTGTACTCGAGCTCCGACGCCGGGCTCGGATTGGCCGCGCGCAAGGTGGCGAAGAAGGGCGCGACGTGCTCGGGCCGCATGCGCTTCAGCTCGTCTCCACGCGGTTGCGGCCACCGCGCTTGGCGCGGTACAGCGCCGCGTCGGCGCGCTCCATCAGGTGCTCGAGCGTCTCGCCAGTGCGCCACTGCGCGACGCCGACGCTCACGCTCACGCGCGTGCCGGCGTTGCCGTCGACGGCGAGTCCGTCGCACAGCTCGCGCAGCCGCTCGGCGGCCTGCGTCGCGGCGAGCAGGTCGGTCTCGGGCATCAGCGCGCAGAACTCCTCGCCGCCGATGCGCGCCACGAGGTCGGCCTGCCGCAGCACCTCGCGCAGGCGGTCGGCCAGCAGGCGCAAGGTCGCGTCGCCCGCGCCGTGGCCGTGGCGGTCGTTCACCGACTTG
>CAZFET010000357.1:0-3464 GCA_964517545.1 uncultured Burkholderiaceae bacterium | reverse complement strand
TACAAGGCCGCCTTCGTGCCCGTGGGCGAGGACCAGGCCTCGCACGTGGAGCTCACGCGCGAGGTGGCGCGGCGCTTCAACAACCTGTACGGCCGCGCGCCCGACTTCGACCAGCAGGTGGCCGCCGCGCTGGCCAAGCTGCCGAAGGACGACGCGCGCTACTACGACAAGCAGCGCAAGGCCTTCGGCGAGACCGGCGCAGCCGAGGCGCTGGCCAAGGGCGAGGCCATCGTCAAGAAGGCGGCCGACGCGGTGGCCGGCTGGACGCGCGACGACAGCGAACTGCTGCTCGGCCACCTGAAGGGCAGCGGCAAGAGCGTGCTCGTCGAGCCGCACGCGCTGCACACCGAAGTGACCAAGCTGCCCGGCCTCGACGGCGCCAAGATGAGCAAGAGCTACGGCAACGCCATCCTCATGCGCGAGGAGCCCGAATCGGTGACGAAGAAGGTGCGCGGCATGGCCACCGACCCCGCGCGCGTGCGCCGCACCGACCCCGGCAACCCCGAGAAGTGCCCGGTGTGGGAGTTCCACAAGGTCTACAGCGACGCGGCCGTGCGCGACTGGGTGGTGCAAGGCTGCACCAGCGCCGGCATCGGCTGCCTCGACTGCAAGCAGCCGGTCATCGACGCCATCGTCGCCGAGCAGGCGCCGTGGCGCGAGCGCGCGGCCGGGCTGCTGGCCGAGCCGAAGAAGGTGCACTGGATCGTCGAGAACGGCACCGAGCGCGCCCGCACCGTCGCCCGCCAGACCATGAAGGACGTGCGCGAGGCGATCGGCCTGAACTACTGAACGCAGACCGACGCGACCTCCCGACGCGACCTCCCGATGCAGCCGCCCGCCGAACCGCGCCTGTGGTGGGAAGACTTCCCCGTCGGGTTGGTGCTCGAGCTCGGCCGCACCACCGTCTCGCGCGACGCGGTGCTCGACTTCGCGCGGCAGTTCGACCCGCAGCCCTTCCACCTGGACGACCGCGCCGCCGAGGCCTCGTTGTTCGGCCGCCTGTCGGCCAGCGGCTGGCACACCTGCGCCATGCTCATGCGCATGATCTGCGACGGCTACCTGCTCGAGTCGGCCAGCCTCGGCAGCCCGGGCATCGAGAACATCCGCTGGCTCAAGCCGGTGTACCCCGGCGACCACCTGCGCGGCCGCATGACGGTGCTCGAGGCGCGCGCCATGAACAGCAGGCCCGACGTGGGCCTGGTGCGCAGCCGATCGGAAGTGCTCAACCAGCACGACGAGGTCGTGCTCACGATGGAAGGCTGGGGCATGTTCCGCCGCCGCCAGCCCGGCGCGGCGGGTTGACGCGCCCCGGGCACGCGCGACCACGGAGTCATCGTCACGCCCACGCCCACGCCCACGCCCACGCCCACGCCCACGCCCACGCCCACGCCCACGCTCACGCGTAAGCCTGCTCCCGCTCCCGATCCCGCGTCCGCTGCCGAGCCCGCACCCGCGCTCTCCCCGCCCCGCGCCACCCGCCGCGTTCCTCGAGGCCCACGATGCCCTACGTCTTCTGGACGAGCGTGACCCGCTTCGGCGAAGCGCTGATCCTGCTGCCCGCCGCGATGGCGCTGATGCTGTGGCTCGCGCTGCGGCTGCGCGCGCGACGCATCGCCTTCGCGTGGAGCGTGGCGCTGTGCGCGGCGGCGGCGCTGACGGCCGCCACCAAGATCGCCTTCATCGGCTGGGGCGTCGGCATCGCGAGCCTCAACTTCACCGGCGTGTCGGGCCACGCGATGTTCGCGGCCGCCGTCATCCCGGTGCTGCTGCGCGCGGCCGCCTCGGGCATGCCCGAGCGCTGGCACCGCGCGTCGGTGATCGCGGGCTACGCCATCGCCTTCGTGGTGGCGGTGTCGCGCGTGAAGGTGGGCGCGCATTCATGGTCGGAGGTCGCGGCCGGCTTCGCGCTCGGCGCGCTGGCCGGCGCGCTCACGCTGCGCGCCGGCCGCGTGCCCATGGTCGACGCGCCGCGCCTGCTGCTGGCCGGCACTGCCGTGTGGCTGGCCGCCATGAACATCGGCGCGCCGCCCTCGCCCACGCACGGCTGGGTGACGCAGATCGCGCTCGTGCTGTCGGGCCGCGCGCAGCCCTACACGCGCGACGACCTGCTGTGCTCGCGCCCCGGCGGCGCGGGCAACGCCTTCCCGAAGCTGAGCCGACCCGACGTCTGCGGATAGCCGTAGATCGTGTCGTTCAGGTAGCGCGCCACCTCCGTCACGTCGGCCTCGCTCCAGCCGAGTTGCGCCTGCGCCTGCCAGCGCTGCACCTGCGCGCGCAGGCTGCTCCAGTCGGTGGCGAGCTTGCGGTCGCGCCAGTGCATCTGCGAGCTGTGGCAGGCGATGCAGTGCGTGGTGTACAGAAGCTGGCCGCGCGAGGGCGGCGCGGGTGTCGTCGAGGGCGCACCGGGCGCGGATGGCTGCGCGCGCGTGTCGTGCATGGCGACGCCGAGCGCCATGGCGATGACCAGCGACGCGGCGAACGCCACAACGGTGGAGGCGCGTGCGCTCACCACGGGTGCGGTGGCCACGACGAGGCGACGGCTGCAGCGGCAGGCGGTGTCCATGGGCAGGCTCCGGCGGCGGGGGTGACACGCTTGTAGCCCCGCCGCGGGCGCGGCAGTTCGACCTGGATCAAGCTGCCCCGGCCCAGCGGGCGCCGGTCCCGCGCTCACTCCGCCGTCGCGCCGGAACCCAGATCCGCCGCGATCAGCCTGAACTGCTCCAGCGCCGCCTCGAGGTCTTCGACGATCTCCTGCGCGATCACCTCGGGCGGCGGCAGGTCGTCGCCGTCGGCGAGCGACTCGTCCTTCAGCCAGAAGATGTCGAGGCTCGCCTTGTCGCGCGCCACCAGCTCGTCGTAGTCGAACACGCGCCAGCGGCCCTCCTCCTGCGCCGTTCGGGCCGAGCCTGTCGAAGCCCCTTCACGCCACGTCGCCTTGCGCTCGTGCCGGTTGGCCGGGTTGTAGAGCTGCACGAACTCGTCGAGGTCCGCGCGCTTCAGTGGATTGGTCTTCAGCGTGAAGTGCTTGTTCGTGCGCAGGTCGTAGATCCAGAGCTTCTTCGTCCACGGCGTCTCGCTGGCCGGCTTCTTGTCGAAGAAGATCACGTTGGCCTTCACGCCCTGCGCGTAGAACAGGCCCGTGGGCAGGCGCAGCAGCGTGTGCACGTCGCACTCGTGCATGAGCTTCCTGCGGATGGTCTCGCCGGCGCCGCCTTCGAACAGCACGTTGTCGGGCACCACCACCGCAGCGCGGCCGTGGGGCTTGAGCAGCGTCTTGATGTGCTGCACGAAGTTGAGCTGCTTGTTGCTGGTGGTGGCCCAGAAGTCGTCGCGCTCGACGATGTCTTTCTCGGTGGAGGTCTTGCCGTCCTCGCCGACGATCATCGTGCTGCTCTTCTTGCCGAAGGGCGGATTGGCCAGCACCACGTCGAAACGTTCGCCGGGGTCGGCCGCCAGTGCGTCGG
>CAZFET010000356.1:0-3478 GCA_964517545.1 uncultured Burkholderiaceae bacterium | reverse complement strand
CGAAGGCGCCCGCTACCTGCACCTCGAGCGCGATCTGTCCGGCGCCAGGACCGGTCGCAACGGCCGCCACCCGCTGCCCGCGCGCGACGCCTTCGCGCGGACGGTGGGCGGGCTCGGCATCGGCCCGTCGACGGCCGTGGTGGTGTACGCCCGCCAGGGCGCGATGTACGCCGCGCGCGCCTGGTGGATGCTGCGCTGGCTGGGCCACGACGACGTGGCCGTGCTCGACGGCGGACTCGACGCGTGGCGCGCGGCCGGCGGCACGCTCGCGTCGGGCGCGCCGCCGGCGCCGCGGCCGGGCGCGACGCCCTGTCCGGCCGGCGAGCCGCGCGTGGCGACGATCGACGCCGACACGCTCGCGCGCCGGCTCGGCGCCGTGCGGCTGGTCGACGCGCGCGCGCCCGAGCGCTATCGCGGCGGGGTCGAGCCGCTCGCCGCGAAGGCCGGCCACATCCCCGGCGCGGTCAACCGCTTCTTCAAGGACAACCTCGGCGCCGACGGCCGCTTCAAGCCGGCCGCGCGACTGCGCGACGAACTCGGCGCGCTGGCCGCGCCCGTGGTCGTGCATCAGTGCGGCTCCGGTGTGACCGCCTGCCACAACCTGCTGGCCTTCGAAGTCGCCGGCCTGGGCAGCGGCACCTTGTACCCGGGCTCGTGGAGCGAGTGGTCGGCCGACCCGTCGCGGCCCGTGGCCGTCGGCTGAAGCGCGACTTGACGGATCTCAAGGCCTGAGTGATACCTCGGCGGAACACTGGCGGCGCCGGGCCATCGAACCGGCGCAGGGTTTCACCACCGCGACGGAGGTCCACGATGTTCAAGCGCATCCTCGTACCCACAGACGGCAGCGACATCACGGCCAAGGCGGTGAACACCGCCATCGGCCTGGCCAAGGGCGGCGGCGCGCAGCTCTTCACCATCAGCGTGAAGGAGCCGTTCCCGTACAGCGCGATCTCCGAGATGCAGCCCGTGCCGCCGCAGGAGTTCTACGACGCGCAGGAGCGCATCGCCGCGCAGCGCGTGAAGGCGGTGCAGCAGGCCTGCCTCGACGCGGGGCTGCAGTGCGCCGCGCACACGGTCGAGGCGCTGCATCCGTGGGAGGCGATCCTCGACCACGCCAAGCGCAACGACTGCGACCTGATCGTGATGGCCTCGCACGGCCGCCGCGGCGTGGCCGCGCTGCTGCTGGGCAGCGAGACGCAGCGCGTGCTGATCCACAGCTCGATCCCGGTGCTGATCGTCAAGTAGCACGCCGCGCGGCCGCGGGCTGCGCCGGCATCCGCGCCGGCCGTCAATGCCGGTGCAGTGGCCCGATGACGAAGATCACCACGGCCAGCCCGGCCGCGATCCACGCGACCTGCGCGGCCGTCTCGCGCCACGGCAGCGGACGCTGCAGCTGCGGCAGCAGGTCGGCCACCGCCACGTAGACGAAGCTGCTGGAGGCCACCACCAGCAGGTACGGGAACAGCGACTCCCACGGGCCGACCACGAAGTACCCGATCACGCCGCCGGCCACCGCGGCCAGCCCCGACAGCGCGTTGTAGGCCAGCGCGCGCCGTCGCGACAAGCCGGCGTTGAGCAGCACGATGTAGTCGCCGACCTCCTGCGGCACCTCGTGCGCGATGACCGCCAGCGCGGTCACCACGCCGAGCCGCGGGTCGGCCAGGAACGCGGCGGCGATGATCACGCCGTCGCAGAAGTTGTGGATGCTGTCGCCCACCAGCACCGACCAGCCGCCGCGGCCGGCCTGCTGGTGGTCGAAGTGGTGGTGGTGCTCGTGGCCATCGCCTTCGTGGTGGTGACCGTGGCGGTACAGCGCGGCCTTCTCGCGCAGGAAGAAGAACAGCAGGCCGAGCAGCCAGGGGGCGAACAGCTCGTGCGCGCCGGCCTCGCTCTCGAAGGCTTCGGGCAGCACGTGCAGCAGCGCCACGCCGAGCAGCAGTCCGGCCGACAGGCTGACCAGCTGGCGCACCAGGCGGCCGAGCACCGCGACCGTCAAGGTCGCGGCGATCAGCACCGACAGCAGCCCGCCCGCCACGGTGGCGAGCACGATCCACAGCAGGGTCAACGCGCTCCCCTTCGGCAGCGCGCGAGCGGCAGCCGCGGGCGCAAGGTCATGCGACGCCGTGCGTCTTGAACCACGCGAGGCAGCGCTTCCAGGCGTCCTCGGCCGCGTCCTTGCGATAGCTCGGCCGGTAGTCGGCGTGGAAGGCGTGCGGCGCGTCGGGGTAGACCACGAACTCGCTCTTCTTCGCCGCCGCCGACCCGGCGGCCAGCGCGGCCTTCATGCGCTCGACGCTGGCCAGCGGAATGCCCGTGTCGGCGCCGCCGTACAGGCCGAGCACCGGCGCGTGCAGGCTGCCGGCGACGTCGACCGGATGCTTCGGCTGCAGCGCACTCGGGTCGCCCACCACGCGCCCGTACCAGGCCACGCCGGCCTTCATGCCGGGGTTGTGCGCCGCGTACAGCCACGTGATGCGGCCGCCCCAGCAGAAGCCGGTGACGGCGAGCCTCGATGCATCGCCGCCGTTGGCCTTCGCCCACGCCGCGGCGGCGTCGAGGTCGCCCATCACCTGCGCGTCGGGCACCTTCGAGATCACCTCGGCCAGCAGCTTGGCCACCTCGCCATAGGAGCCGGCGTCGCCCTGGCGCACGAACAGCTCCGGCGCGATGGCGAGATAGCCCTGCTTCGCGAAGCGGCGCGCCACGTCGGCGATGTGCTCGTGCACGCCGAAGATCTCGCTGATCACCAGCACCACCGGCAGATTCGTCTTGCCGGCGGGCGCCGCCCGGTACGCCGGCATCTTGAAGTCGCCCACCGGGATCATGACCTCGCCGACCGTGAGGCCGGACGAGTCGGTCTTGATGGTGGTCTGCGCGACCACCGGCAGCACGGCGGCGGCGAAGCCGCTGCCGACCGTGGTGCGCACGAAGTCGCGGCGCGAGTAGTCGCGGCCCGGGGCGAGACTGTCGATCTCTTCGCGGTACATCGTGTGTGTCTCCTGTCGTGCGTGTCGTTCCCGCGTGCCGGTCTTGCGTGCCGACATCGTCGGAGCGCGCATTCTAGGGAGCGGGTCGGCCACGCGCAGACCGCTACGATCGCGTCCATGCCCGCCGCACGCCCGCCCGCTCCGCTCGCCGCCGTCGACCTGGGCTCCAACAGCTTTCGCGTCGAGATCGGGCAGGTGCAGCACGGGCGCTACCGCCGCATCGACTACCTGAAGGAGACCGTGCGCCTGGGCGCCGGCCTCGACGCGCAGGGCATGCTGACCGAAGACGCCGCGCGGCGCGGGCTCGATTGCCTGGCGCGCTTCGCGCAGCGGCTGGCGGGCATTCCGCCGCAGCACGTGCGCGCGGTGGCCACGCAGACCCTGCGCGAGGCGCGCAACCGCAACGCCTTTCTCGAACGCGCGCAGGCCGTGCTCGGCCATCCGATCGAGGTGATCTCAGGGCGCGAGGAGGCGCGGCTCATCTTCGCCGG
>CAZFET010000355.1:0-3516 GCA_964517545.1 uncultured Burkholderiaceae bacterium | reverse complement strand
ACCATCGTTGCCGACCGATCATCAGGACTCAAGACGGGTTCGCCGGACGCTTACGTCCTTTCGCCGCGAGCGAGAGCTCCGGCCCGAGCCTTTGCGGACTGTCGTTGCGCTCGGACAGCCGCCGTGCGCGGTTGCACTCCGCGGCCCGCCCGCGCGACAACCGATGAATCCGTTGCTCGAGGGGCACTCGCCGGGGCGGCCATCGCGCTCGTCCTGATGCCTGTCATCTACTGGTCGATACGGGGTCGCGACCATCCGTCCGACTTCATCGGCCTCACCGAACTGTCCGGGAAGGGGATCGATCTCGAGAAGCCGCGCGAGGTTGCGTTCGTCCTGTTCGTGCGCACAGAGGCCTCGGCGCAATTTCTCGCGGAGCGCCTGTCGTCGGAGGGTTTCTCCACGCACTCCCAACCCGGCAAGGTGGAGGTCTTGTCCCGCCGCGGAAACTCCTCGACGATCGAGGAAGGCTTCTTCGTCGTCGCGAGCAAGTCGGTCGTTCTCTACGGCGACACGCTGCGCGTGCTGAGGCGACGGCTCACGGCCTTTGCCGAGCGGGAGAACGGCGTGTACCTGGGGTGGCATGCGGACGACTCGTCGCATTGACGCTCGGCCCGCGGCCGCGGGCCGCGGCTCGCGACTCGTCAGCTGACGTCGCGTGTGCCAGCCCATCTGGACTAATGCGCCGCCGACGTGCTGCGGCAGGGCGTAGGTGCGAAGCCAATCGGGCAGGACCAGCGCGAGGCCGGCACCGAGAACGATGGCCCCGAGTGTGGATCACGAGCCGCAGGCGCTACCCACGCTATTCTTCGCCGCTACTCCTGTGCCGTGCGTGGTCGTGCCCGTTGCAACCGTGGCCACAATGTGCGCTTGGTCCACGGGCACGTCCCGATTCACCTGGCGCCTGTCGATCCGGCACCCTCTCGTTCGTCGTGCGTCCGACGACCACCACCCACGACGGGAGAACAGACCATGCGATTCATCATCACGGCGCAGGCGGGCGAGGACTCGCGGGCCGCCGACCGGGCGCCGGAGTTCGACGCCGAGCTCTTCAAGGCCTACATGCGCTTCAACGAGGAGATGCACCGGGCCGGGGTGCTGGTGGCATCCGAAGGCCTCAACCCCGCGGCGAAGGGCGCGCGCGTCGCGGTGGCCAATGGCAAGCGCTATGTCGTGGACGGCCCCTTCGCCGAGTCGAAGGAACTGGTGGGCGGCTTCTACCTCATCGAGGTGGGCTCGCTCGAAGAGGCGATCCAGTGGGCGCTACGCGCGCCGTCCGGCTTCGGGTCCGACGACATCCTGGAGATCCGCCAGCTGACGGGCGCCGAGGATCTGCCGCCCGAACTGCTCCAGCTCATCGCCGAAGCGGCGCCGACCTGGAGCGCCGCGGCCATGCAATCGCGCCGCCCAAGACGCGACGCGGACGCGGGCCAGGCGTAGCTCTGGCAGCAAGGCCGCGACACCCGCGCCCGAGCCGGCACGCGGCGTGCGCCGACGGGGCCATTGGCACGGCGCCCGGCGTGGCCTAAGGTCCGGCTCCACCGCCCCGGCACGCGCCCGCTGCCGGGTGTCACGTTCGAGGTTGCGCCCCATGCCCAGGATCGACATCGCGGCCGTGCCCGTTCGCGTCGGCACCGGTTATCCCGAGCCGTTCAACGCCGCCTGCGCCGGGCGCACGCGCCGACGGCTCGGCGACGCCGGCGGGCTCGGCGCCTTCGGCGTCGACCTGATGAGCCTGCCGCCCGGCAAGGGGTCGAGCCTGCGTCACTGGCACAGCCACGAGGACGGCACACCCTACCCATGACAGCCTCGCCCGCCGCCGCACTCGACTGGGCCGACCACACCGCCGGCCTCGACTGGCACGAGCTCGAGACCCTGTACCGGCTGGCGCCGCTGGGCCACAAGAGCGCGCGGCATCTCGAGACGGTGTTCGCCAACAGCCGCTTCAAGTGGATCGTGAGCGACGCGGGCCGGCTCGTCGCCGCCGGCCGCGCGCTGTCCGACGGCGCCGACTGCTCCTACGTCTGCGACGTGGCGGTGCTGCCCGAATACCAGGGCCGCGGGCTGGGCCGCGAGATCGTCTCGCGCCTCGTGGCCGACTCGCGCGGCCACAAGAAGATCATCCTGTACTCGGTGCCGGGCAAGGAGGGCTTCTATCGCAAGCTCGGCTTCCTGCGCCTGCTCACCGCGATGGCGATCTTCGAGGATCGCGACGGCGCGATCCTGCGCGGCCACCTGAGCGAAGACTGATCCGTCGCCGCGGCGCGGACGTCGCGCGGCACTGTCGATTTCGCGCGTGCCGGATCGTCGTCATGGGCAAGCGTGGCCGCGGCGACACCGCGGTTCACCCGACCCGCAAGCCAGCGAACGCGCACCGCGCCGAGGAGACGAGCATCGGAACCCTCACCGTCATCGAACACATGTCGCTGGACGGCGTGATCCAGCATTCCGCCGACGGCGACGGTTTCCCGTACGCCGAGTGGACGGTGCCGTACCGCACGCCGGCCGGGCGCGACGCGGTCCTGGCCGCCCACGGCGACGACTTCGACCTGCTGCTCGGCCGTCGGACCTACGACCTGTGGTCCGACTACTGGCCGCGTGCGCCGCGCGGACCGATGGCGGAACGCCTGAACGCCGCCACCAAGCACGTGGCGACCCATCGACCGGACAGCCTTCGCTGGGGCCCGTTCGAGGCCGTCGGCCCCGACGTCGTCGCGGACGTCCGTCGCCTCAAGGCGCAGTCGGGCCGCAGGCTCGTGCTGTGCGGCAGCGCGTCGCTCACGTCGACGGTGCTCGAGCACGGTCTGGCCGACGAAGTCGTGCTGATCGTCTACCCGGTGCTGCTGGGCACGGGCAAGCGGCTGTTCGCCGACGGGACGCCGGCGCGATTCCTCACGCTGGCCGGCACGCAGGCCACCCCGTCCGGCGTCCTGCTGTGCACCTACGAGGTCGTCCGTTCATGAGGCCGGCGCACGGGCGAGGTCGGGCGCCGTCCGGACGGTCATCGACATTGCGGAGCTGACGAGATGCACGAGGGCAGCTGCCATTGCGGCAAGGTGTCGTTCCGCGTGACGGGCGAGTTCTCGGAGGTCGTGGAGTGCAACTGCTCCCACTGCAGCCGCAAGGGCTATCTGCTGTGGTTCGTGCCCCGCGGCGACCTCGAGCTCACGTCGGGCGACGGCGAGTATCGGACCTACCGCTTCAACCAGCACGTCATCGACCACCACTTCTGCCCGGTCTGCGGCTGCGCGCCGTTCGCGACCGGCAAGACGCCGTCCGGCGCCGCGACGGCGGCCGTCAACGTGCGCTGCCTGGAGGGGGTCGACCTCGGCGCCGTCCGGCGCGTGCCCTTCGACGGCCGCAGCCGTTGACGCGCGCGCCGCCGCTTCAGCCGTTGGCCACGCCCGCCACCACGTGCCCGGCCGGCACGTGCGCGGCGGCGCTCTCGGCGTGGCGCGTCTGGTCGTCGAAGAAGAAGTCGCGCTCGGACTCGCGCAGGAACTCGCCCTTGGGCAGGCC
>CAZFET010000354.1:0-3540 GCA_964517545.1 uncultured Burkholderiaceae bacterium | reverse complement strand
CGGGCGGCACGGTCCAGTAGCTCATCGTGATCGGCCGGCCCTTGCCGTCGTAGACGAAGGGCCGGCAGCCGGCGTCCTCGAAGGCCGGCTGGGTGCCGGCGTCGACCTTCAGGTAGAGCTGCTCGAAGGCGACGATCGCGACGAACAGGTCGTCGAGGTACAGGCCGTGGCCGCCGAACATGCGCTTCGCGCGCGCCGCGCCCAGTGGCGCCAGCAGCTCCAGGCAATGATCGACGAAGGCGTCCTGCACGCAGGCAGTGTAGGCACAATGCGCCGCACGATGAGCACCGACCCGCTGCAGCCGACGCGCGACAAGAAGCTGCTGCGACGTCAGCTGCAGTTCGAGCGCCTGCAGATGCCCGATCGGCCGCAGCGCGCCGCGGCGCTGCAGGAGGTGCTGCGGGTGTGGCTGGTGGGCCGGCGCGAGTCGACGATCGGCGCGTACTGGCCGATCAAGGGCGAGTTCGATCCGCTGCCGGCGCTGTTCCGCTGGAGCGAGGTCGATCCGCGGCGCCGCATCGGGCTGCCGGTGATCGACCGCCACACGAAGCAGCTGCGCTTTCACGTCTGGTACCCCGGCTGCCCGATGGAGGAGGACGCCTACGGCATCCCCAAGCCCAAGGACACCGAGGAGTTCCAGCCGCAGCTGCTGCTGGTGCCCTGCGTGGGCTACGGCCCGAAGGGCGTGCGGCTCGGCTACGGCGGCGGCTTCTACGACCGCACCCTGGCCGCGCTGCAGCCGCGCCCGTACACCCTGGGCGTCGGCTTCGCGCACGGCTTCGTGCCGTGGCTCGAGGCGGAGCCGCACGACGTGCCGCTCGACGCCGTGCTCAACGAGGACGGCATGGTCTGGCAGCGCGACGCCTGATCAGCCGCGCGGCAGCCCGAGCCGGCGGCAGATCTCCGCGGTCGCGGCCGACTGGTTCATCGTGTAGAAGTGCAGCCCCGGCACGCCGGCCGTGCGCAGCTGGTCGCACAGGTCGGTGATGACGTCCAGGCCGAACGCGCGGATCGATTCCACGTCGTCGCCGAAGGCCTCGAGCCGCAGGCGCATCCAGCGCGGCACCTCGGCGCCGCAGTTGTCGGCGAAGCGCAGCAGCCCGCTCGAGTTGGTGATCGGCATGATGCCCGGCACCACCGGGATGTCGGCGCCCAGCGCGTGCGCCTCGTCGACGAAGCGGAAGTACGCGTCGCTGTTGAAGAACATCTGCGTGATCGCCGCGTCGGCACCGGCCTTCACCTTGGTGGCGTAGGCCTGCAGGTCGGCGCGCGGGTTCTTCGCCTGCGGGTGCGTCTCGGGGTAGGCCGCGACCTCGATGCGGAAGCGCCGGCCGGTCTCGGCGCGGATGAAGGCCACCAGGTCGCTCGCGTAGCGGAACTCGCCGAACGAGCCGTAGCCGCTGGGCAGGTCGCCGCGCAGCGCGACGATGCGCCGGATGCCGGCGGCGTCGAACTCGGCGAGCTTGGCGCGGATGGACTCGCGGCTCGCGCCGATGCACGAGAAGTGCGGCGCCGCGTCGCAGCCTTCGGCGAGGATGGCGCGCACCGCGTCCATCGTGCCTTGCTGCGTCGAGCCGCCGGCGCCGTAGGTGACCGAGCAGAACTCGGGCTTCAGCGCGTACAGCTCGCGCCGCACCTGCGCCAGCCTGGCCACGCCCTCGGGCGTCTTGGGCGGAAAGAACTCGAGGCTGATCGGGAAGTCGCTCACGGCGAAGGCTCCAGGTCGGGTTGCCCGCGCGTCGCGCGGACGAAGAATTCGCGGTTGCCGTCGCCGCCTTCGACGGCGCTGGCGAACCAGTCGAGCACGGCCAGGCCGGCCTCGGCGCAGGCCGCGCGCAGCTTCGCCTCGACCTGCGGGTACAGCGCCGGATCCTTCACCACGCCGCCCTTGCCGAGCTGCCCGGGCTGCAGCTCGAACTGCGGCTTCACGAGCATCAGCAGCGTGCCGCCGGGCCGCAGCAGCGGCGCGAGCGCCGGCAGCACGAGCGCGAGCGAGATGAACGACAGGTCGCCGGTCAGCAGGTCGAAGCCTGCGGCGGTCATCGCGTCGCCGAGATCGGCGGCGCGCAGGTGGCGCGCGTTGAGGCCTTCGAACGCGCGCACGCGCGGGTCGTCGCGCAGCCGCGGCGCGAGCTGGCCGTGGCCGACGTCGACGCCGACCACGCGCGCCGCGCCGCGCGCCAGCAGCACGTCGGTGAAGCCGCCGCTGCCCTGACCGACGTCGAGGCAGACGAGGCCGCGCGGCTGCAGGCCGACGTGCGCGAGCGCGCCGTCGAGCTTCAGCCCGCCGCGCGAGGCCCAGCGCAGCTCGGCGTCGTCGGTCACCTCGAGCGCGCAGCCGTCGGGCAGCTCGTCGCCGGCCTTGCGCGGGACGGTCCAGCCGCGCGGGCCGCGCCAGCGCACCGCGCCGCGCTCGATCAGGCGCTGCGCGGCCGAGCGCGACGGCGCCAGGCCGCGGGCGACGAGCAACTGGTCGGCGCGCATGACGGCCGCCTGCGCCCGCGTTCAGTACCGGTACGTGTCGGGCTTGTACGGACCTTCCTTCGGCACCCCGATGTACGCGGCCTGCTCGTCGGACAGCTCGGTCAGCATCGCGCCGAGCTTCTTCAGCTGCAGGCGCGCCACCTTCTCGTCGAGGTGCTTGGGCAGGGTGTAGACCTTGCCGGCCTCGTAGTAGTCGCTGTGCGTGAACAGCTCGATCTGCGCGATGGTCTGGTTGGCGAACGAGCTCGACATCACGTAGCTCGGGTGGCCGGTGCCGCAGCCCAGGTTCACCAGCCGGCCCTTGGCGAGCAGGATGATGCGCTTGCCGTCGGGGAAGATCACGTGGTCGACCTGCGGCTTGATCTCCTCCCACGTGAGCTTCTTGTCCTGCACGAGCGAGTCCACGTCGATCTCGCAGTCGAAGTGGCCGATGTTGCAGACGATCGCCTGGTCCTTCATGCGGGCCATGTGGTCGTGCGTGATGACGCCCTTGTTGCCGGTGGCGGTGACGAAGATGTCGGCCTTGTCGGCGGCGTAGTCCATCGTCACCACGCGGTAGCCTTCCATCGCGGCCTGCAGCGCGCAGATGGGATCGATCTCGGTGATCCACACCTGCGCCGACAGCGCGCGCAGCGCCTGGGCCGAGCCCTTGCCCACGTCGCCGTAGCCGCACACCACGGCGATCTTGCCGGCCACCATCACGTCGGTGGCGCGCTTGATGCCGTCGACCAGGCTCTCGCGGCAGCCGTACAGGTTGTCGAACTTGCTCTTGGTGACCGAGTCGTTGACGTTGATCGCGCGGAACATCAGCGTGCCGGCGGCCGACATCTCCTTCAGGCGGTGCACGCCGGTCGTGGTCTCTTCGGTCACGCCGATGATCTTCGCGCTCTTGCGCGAGTACCAGGTCGGGTCCTCGGCGAGCTTGGCCTTGATGGCCGCGAAGAGCTCGCGCTCCTCCTCGCTCTTGGGGTTGGCGATGACCGAGGCGTCCTTCTCGGCGCGCTTGCCCAGGTGCATGAGCAAGGTGGCGTCGCCGCCGTCGTCGAGGATCATGTT
>CAZFET010000353.1:0-3544 GCA_964517545.1 uncultured Burkholderiaceae bacterium | reverse complement strand
GCGGCGCGCCGCGCTGCTGCTGGGCGACGTGCCCACCGCGCGCCGCGCCGGCGCGGCGGCGGCCGTGGTGGTGCGCCTGCTCGACGAGGTGGCGCGCGAGGCCGGCGCCACGCTCGTGATCGCCACGCACGACGCGCGCGTCGTGGCCGCGCTGCCGGGGGCCGCCGTCATCGGGCTCGCGCCGGCGGCCACTGGCGCGGACCACACGGCCGAGGCCTCATGAGCTGGGCACGCCTGGCCTGGACCTACCTGTGGGCGCGCCCGCTCGCGACCGTGCTCAACCTCGCGCTGCTCGCGCTCGGCCTCGGTCCGATGAGCTTCGTGATCCTCGCCGGCGAGCAGATCGAGCGCACGATGCAGCGCGACCTCGCCGGCATCGACCTCGTGGTCGGCGCCAAGGGCAGCCCGATGCAGCTCATCCTCGCCGGCGTGTTCCACCTCGACGTGCCCACCGGCAACATCCCGGCCACGAGCGTCGAGGCGCTGCGCGGCCATCCGCTGGTCGGCCGCGTGATCCCGCTCGCGCTCGGCGACAGTCTGCGCGGCCATCGCATCGTCGGCAGCACGCCGGAGTACCTGCAGCTCTACGACGCGCGCCTGGCCGCCGGCGCCTTGTGGTCGAAGCCGCTGGAGGCCGTGCTCGGCGCCGACGCGGCCGCGTCCACCGGTCTGCGCGTGGGCGACACGTTCGTCGGCGTGCACGGCCTGGGCGGCGGCGGCGAGGCGCACGGCGACACGCCGTACCGCGTGAGCGGCGTGCTCGAGCGCAGCGGCACGGTGCTCGACCGCCTGGTGCTGACCAGCGTCGAATCGGTGTGGGCGGTGCACGAGCAGGCCACGGCGCTCGACGACGAGGACCGTCGTGCGCTCGAGGCCGAGCGCGAGGTGTCGCTGCTGCTGGTGGGCTATCGCAGCCCGCTCGCCGCCGTCACCGTGCCGCGCTGGGTGAACGCACAGGAAGGCCTGCAGGCTGCGGCGCCGGCACTCGAGACCGCGCGCCTGATGCGCATGGTGGGTGTCGGCGCCGACGTGCTGCGCGGCTTCGGCGTGGTGCTGCTGCTGGCCGCGGCGCTGTCGGTGTTCATCGCGCTGACCAACGCGGTGCGCGAGCGCGAGGGCGACCTCGCGATGCTGCGCATGCTCGGCGCGAGCCCCGCGCGCGTGGCGGCGCTGGTGGCCGCCGAGGCGCTGTGGCTCGCCGTGCTGGGCGCCGCGGCCGGCCTTGCGCTCGGCCACGGCTTGACGCATTTGCTAGGCTTTGCGCTGAAGGCCGAACGCTCGCTGCCGCTGACCGGCGCGTGGTGGTCGCCGACCGAGGCGTGGGTGCCGCTGCTGGCCGTGGCGCTCGCGCTCGTCGGCGCGGCGCTGCCGGCGTGGCGCGCGTTCCGCCTCGACGTGATGACCCTGCTGCACCGCGCGGCCTGAGCGCTCGGTGCGCAGCAACGGATGGAGTACCCGGCATGAAATCGTCGACGATCCTCGCGGCCGCCGCTGCCCTCGTGGCGTCTGCTGCCATGGCGCAGGCGCAGACCGCGTCGCCGCCGCCCAAGGCGGGCGCCGCGACTGCCGCGGCCACGGCCTTGTCGGCGCACGTGAAGAAGGACATCGAGCGTCACCGCGCGATGGCCGCGGCGCACGAGGCGGCGGCGAAGTGCCTGGAGTCGGGCAAGCCCGAGGAGCAGTGCCAGAAGGAACTGCAGGCCGCGTGCAAGGGCCTGGCGATCGGCAAGTACTGCGGGATGCGCCATGAACACTGACGTCACGCGCAGCGCGGGCGCTGCCGTCGCGGCGCTCGTGGTGTTCGCGCTGCACGCGCCGCTGCCGGCTCGCGCGCAGGTGCAGGCGCAGGCACAACCGCAGTCGCAGGCGATGCCGCCGCTGTCGTCGCCCGTGCCGCCGTCGGCCGCGTCGCCATCGGCCGGCAAGCCCTCGACGCAGCCGCCGGCCCTCGGCGCCGCGCCGCCGGCGGCCATCGGCAGCGGGCCGGGCTTCCACGATCCGCGCAGCGCCTTCAAGCCGCTCGTCGAGCGCGAGGGCGTGCTGTCGTGGAAGCTGCTGTCGTCGGTGACCACGCGGCCCGAGAAGAACCGCATCGTGCCGACGTTCCCGGCGGAGCTGCGCGCGCTCGACCGGCGCACCGTCAAGGTCCAGGGCTTCATGCTGCCGCTCGAACCCGGCGAGCGCCAGCGGCACTTCCTGCTGTCGTCGGTGCCGACCACGTGCTCGTTCTGCATACCGGCCGGCCCCGAGGGGCTGGTCGAGGTGCGCACTAAGACGCCGGTGAAGTACTCGCTCGACCCCGTGGTGGTCGAAGGCCGCCTCGCCGTGCTGAGCGACGATCCGTACGGCCTGTTCTACCGCGTGACCGACGCGGTGCCGGCGCCCTGAGCGCCGCGCCCACGATGATCGAACGCGCGCGCCGCCACGCCGCGCGGCCCTGGGCCGCGATCGCGCTCGCCTGCACCGTGGTGCTGATGCAGGCGCTGGGGCTCGCGCATGCCGTGCTGCATCCGCCGAAGGCGCCGCACGCGCTGCACGTGGCGCAGGCCCACGATCACGAGCACGAGCACGAGCACGAGCACGAGCACGAGCAGGATCAGGAACTCGATGCGCGAGCGGCTCCGCGCGGCGACCACGACCACGGCCTCGAGTTCGCCGGGCACGGTCTCGACGACGAGTCGACGTGCCGCCTGTACGACCAGCTCTCGCACGGCGACGCCACGCACGTGGCGCTCGCGCTGCCGCTGCGCTGTGCCGCGCCGGCCGCGCTGCCGGGCTGGGTGCCGCACCTGCGCGCGGACGGTCCCGCGCCGCGCCGCTTCCTCGCGCGCGCGCCGCCGCGCGCGGCCTGACGTCGACACCCGGAACCGCCGGCCTGCGCCCGCTTGCACGCCGGCGGACGTCGATCCGGCGCATCGCCCCTGAGCGTGAACGCGGCGCCGGCTCCGTCGACGGAGCCGGCGCCGGCACGCCCGCGGTCGAGCGCCTTCAGGAGCATCGTTCATGACTACCCTTGCGTTCCGCCCCGTGCGGCGGATGCTCGCCGCCGCGCTCGTGGCGGCCCTCGGCGCCGGTACCGGCGCCGCTGCAGATTCCGGCGCCGGTACCCGCGCCGCCGCAGACTCCGGCGCCGGTACCCGCGCCGCCGCAGACTCCGGCGCCGGTACCGGTGCCGCTGCGGACTCCGGCGCCGCCCCCGACGCCGCGCGCGCCCGTCCCGCCGCGGCGCCCGTTCCCGCGTCGCTCGCGCCCGTGCTCGTCACCGGCAATCCGCTCGGCAGCGAGCGCATCGCGTCGCCGTCGAGCGTGTTGTCCGGCGACGGCCTGGTGCTGCGCCGCGCCTCGACGCTCGGCGAGACGCTCGACGGCCTGCCCGGCGTGTCGTCGACCTGGTTCGGGCCCAACGCCAACCGGCCGGTGATCCGCGGGCAGGACGGCGAAGACTGCGTCCGGATCGATCCGTTGGAGGACGCGGGCCGCCAGCCCGACGCACGCCGCGGTGTTGCGGGCGGCGGGCTCGGCGATCACATGCTCTTCCGGAATG
>CAZFET010000352.1:390-3551 GCA_964517545.1 uncultured Burkholderiaceae bacterium | reverse complement strand
TGACCGACACCTTGTTGGCGCCGGCTTCCTCAGCATGACGTTGAACTCGGTCTTCTCCTCGACCACCGCGGCAGCGGCGCCGCCGCCGCCGGCGGCCGGGGCGGCCATCGCGGCGGCGGACACGCCGAACTTCTCCTCGATGGCCTTCACCAGGTCATTGAGTTCCATGACGGACATGCCGTCGAGCGCGGTCAGGAAAGCGTCTTTGTCGAATGCCATTTGGGGTTCCTCGATGCAATGTGGGTTCGGGTTGGATCGAAAGCGGTGGCCTCAGGCGGCCGCGGCCGGCTCGCCCTTCTTCTCGGCGACGGCGGCGACCACGCGCGCCAGGCGCGAGATCGGCGACTTCAGCAAGCCGGCGATCTGCGCGAGCAGCACGTCCTTGCCCGGGATCGCGGCCAACGCCTTCACGCCGTTGGCGTCGAGCGCCTTGCCGGCGTACGCGCCGCCCTTGACGACGAGCTTGTCGTTGCCCTTGGCGAACTCGGCGATGACCTTCGCCGCGGCGACCGCGTCTTCGGAAAAGCCGTAGATCAGCGGGCCGACCATGGCCTGCGACGCCACCTCGAACGGCGTGCCGCTGACGGCGCGGCGGGCGAGCGTGTTCTTCAGCACGTGAAGGTACACGCCGCGCTCGCGCGCCTCGCGTCGCAGCTTGTTCAGGTGCTCGACGGTGAGGCCACGATACTCGGCCAGCGCGAGGGTCTGCGACCTGGCGGCCTGCGCCGCCACGTCCGTCACCACGGCCGCTTTCTCGTTGCGATTGAGACTCAAGGTCTACTCCTTGCACATCGTGCCGTCGGCCTCGCGGCCTCGGGCACACCTCGGTTGCAGCGACCTTGCCAACCAGGAACCCCGCTCCTCGCGGAGCATCGTTCCCTTCGGCGGGACCGCCATCTGCGCTGGCTTGCAGCCTTGCGGCTTCGATTACGGGGCTCGCGCCCCACCAGCGGTCTCGGATGGCCCGCGGCGCCTTTCGCCGCCACGGCCCACCACTCGTGCGGTGCGCGGCCGGCCACGGGCCGGGCGCGCACCCTCGTTCACGTCAGGCCGCGACCGGCGCGGCGATCGACGTCGTGTCCACCCGGACCCCGACCCCCATCGTCGACGACACCGCGACCTTGCGCAGGTACACGCCCTTGCTCGATGCCGGCTTGGCCTTGTTCAGCGCGTCGATCAGCGCGCGCAGGTTGTCGGTCAGCTTGTCGGCGTCGAACGAGCGCCGGCCGATCGTGGCGTGCACGATGCCGGCCTTGTCGACGCGGAACTGCACCTGGCCGGCCTTGGCGTTCTTCACCGCGGTGGCGACGTCGGGCGTCACGGTGCCGACCTTCGGGTTCGGCATCAGGCCGCGCGGACCGAGGATCTGGCCGAGCTGGCCGACCACGCGCATCGCGTCGGGCGCGGCGATCACCACGTCGAAGTTCAGGTTGCCGGCCTTCACCTGCGCGGCGAGGTCGTCCATGCCGACGATGTCGGCGCCCGCGGCCTTGGCCTCGTCGGCCTTGGCGCCCTGGGCGAACACCGCCACGCGCTTGGTCTTGCCGGTGCCGGCAGGAAGGACCACCGCGCCGCGCACGACCTGGTCGGACTTCTTGGCATCGATGCCGAGCTGCACGGCCACGTCGATCGACTCGTCGAACTTCGCGGTCGCGCACTCCTTGACGATCGACAGCGCGTCGGGCAGCGGATAGAGCTTGGTGCTGTCGACCTTGCCCTCGTACGTCTTCTGGCGCTTGGTGAGCTTGGCCATGGTCAGACTCCTTCGACCGTGACGCCCATCGAGCGGGCGGAACCGGCGATCGTCTTGACGGCGGCGTCGAGGTCGGCGGCCGTCAGGTCCTTCATCTTGGTCTTGGCGATCTCCTCGATCTGGGCGCGCGTGAGCTTGCCGACCTTCTCGAGGTGCGGCTTGCCCGAGCCCTTCTCGAGCTTGATGGCCTTCTTGATCAGCACCGTCGCGGGCGGCGTCTTGATGACGAAGGTGAACGACTTGTCCGCGTAGGCGGTGATCACCACCGGCAGCATGAGGCCGGGCTCGACACCCTGGGTCTGCGCGTTGAACGCCTTGCAGAACTCCATGATGTTGAGGCCGCGCTGGCCGAGCGCCGGACCGACCGGCGGCGACGGGTTGGCCTTGCCGGCCGGGATCTGCAGCTTGATGAAGCCGACGATCTTCTTTGCCATGAATGGCTCCTGTGCGAGTTCAAGCGGCCGCCGCAGCGGCCTCCTCGTCGATCGACCCTGGGACCCTCAGCGCGCCGGGGTCGGGGCGGCACGCCGTCGACAACCTCAGACCTTCTCGACCTGCGCGAAGTCGAGCTCGACCGGCGTCGCCCGGCCGAAGATGGTGACGCTGACGCGCACCTTCGACTTCTCGTAGTTGACCTCTTCGACCGCGCCGTTGAAGTCGGTGAACGGACCTTCCTTCACGCGCACCAGCTCGCCGACCTGCCACTCCACCTTGGGCCGCGGCTTCTCGACGCCTTCTTGCATCTGGTGGACGATCTTCATCACCTCGGCCTCGGAGATCGGCGCGGGGCGGTTCTTCGCGCCGCCGACGAAACCGGTCACCTTGCTCGTGTGCTTGACCAGATGCCAGGTGTCGTCGTCCATCAGCATCTCCACCAGCACGTAGCCGGGGAAGAAGCGGCGCTCGGTGACGGACTTCTTGCCGTTCTTGAGCTCGACGACCTCTTCGGTGGGCACGAGGATGCGGCCGAACTTGGCCTGCATGCCCGAGCGTTCGATGCGCTCGCGCAGGTTGCGCTCGACGGCCTTCTCCATGCCGGAGTAGGCGTGCACGACGTACCAGCGCAGCGGACTGGCCGGCGCCGCGGAGGCGCCCTCGGCCTGGGGGGTGACTTGCGGCTCGCTCATGTTCCTCGATCCTTCAGCGCTTCCAACCCAGCACCAGGTCGTACAGCACCCACTCCAGCGACTTGTCGGTCAGCCACAGGAACAGCGCCATCACGAAGACGAACGCGAACACGTAGCCGGTCATCTGGAGCGATTCCTTGCGCGTCGGCCACACGACCTTGCGCACCTCGCGCGACGAGTCGCGGCCGAACGCGATGAGCTGCTTGCCGCGCTCGGCCGTGCAGAACACGCCGACCGCGGCGCGCAGCAGCACGAGCAGCGCGACGACGCGCAGCCGCCGG
>CAZFET010000352.1:0-380 GCA_964517545.1 uncultured Burkholderiaceae bacterium | reverse complement strand
CGCCCCGACCACGAGCAGGCCGGCCACCGCGAGCTTAGCCTTGTCCGCCCCGGTGGAGACGGTCTCGACTTGAGGATTGGTCATCGTCGTCACTTCACTGTTCCCGGTGGTGCCGCCATCGCGGCCCGCCACCCTTTCAGCAGCGAAGCCCGCCGGGCCTCCCGGGCCCCGTGCGGGCTGCTGTCCGACCGCGAGAGCCGCGCCTTACGTCGCGCGGCTGGCAGGGGCAGAGGGTCTCGAACCCCCAACCTTCGGTTTTGGAGACCGACGCTCTGCCAATTGAGCTATGCCCCTGCGGTCTCGCGGTACTCGTTGCTCGGGCCTTACTCGATGATCTTGGCGACGACGCCGGCGCCGACGGTGCGCCCGCCCTCGCGGAT
>CAZFET010000351.1:2638-3574 GCA_964517545.1 uncultured Burkholderiaceae bacterium | reverse complement strand
CGTGCCGGCGGGAACATCGAACTGCTCGCGCAGCGCGCGCAGCGGATCGGCCGCGTCGCGCGCGACGCAGGCCTCGCGGGTGAGGGTCGTGGTCATGGCTACAGCTCTCTGAGGATGGCGCGCACCGGCGACGCGTCGGCCGTCATCCAGCGCAGCGGCAGGGCGACGAGTTCGTAGTCGCCTTCGGGCACGTCGTCGAGCACCAGGTTCTCCAGCACACGCAGGCCGCGCCGGCGGATCACCTGGTGGCTGTCGAGCGTCTTGCTCGATGCGGGGTCGATGCTCGCGGTGTCGATGCCGATCAGCCGCACGCCGAGGTCGGCGAGCCGCTCGACGGTCTCGGGTGCGTACGCGGCGAACGCGTCGTCGAAGCGCTCGAGCGGCGCCTGCCGGTAGGTGCGCACCAGCACGCGCGGCGGCAGGTCGTGCACGGCGTGCGCGAGGTGCCGCCACTCGATCAGCGGAGCGCAGCCGATGGCGTGCACGACGCGGCAGCGGCCGAGGTAGGGCTCGAGGTCCACGGCGCCGATCGGCGCGCCGGCCGCGTCGTAGTGCAGCGGCGCGTCGGCGTGCGCGCCCACGTGCGGCGACAGGGTGACCGCGCTCACGTTGACCGGGCAGCCCGGCCCGAGGGTGGCCACCCAGCGCTGCGCGTACGGCGTGTCGCCGGGGAAGACCGGCGCGCGAGCGTCCACCGGCGGTGAGAGATCCCAGATGCGCTTCATCGACTGCAGGCTGCCGGCACGACCTCGGCAAAGTGGCCGGTTTGTAGCACCGGCCTGCGAGGCGTGGTGTCGGTTATTTCAGACAGCCGCGCGGCGCGGCGTCGACTCACGCCGCAGTCAGCGGCGGCAGCCCGAAGCGCCGTCGCGCGCGCGTGCAGGCGTCGTCGGCGCGGCCGAATGGTGCGAGCGCGCCGAACTCGCGGCACGGCGA
>CAZFET010000351.1:0-2628 GCA_964517545.1 uncultured Burkholderiaceae bacterium | reverse complement strand
CGGCGACGGCCGCCAGTCGTAGATGCCGCAGTGCGCGCGCCGCGCGACATCGCCGACCAGCGCCGCGCAGCGCGGACTCGCGTGGTCGGTGCCGCGCAGGCGCACGAGGCCGGCCACCAGCGGCAGCGCCAGGCCGTCGGGCACCGTGCCGCCGCACGACTGCAGCTCGCTCGCGTCGAAGTCGACGCGAAAGCTCGCGCAGCAGGCGCCGCAGTCGAGACAGGGGTTGTCAGAGGCCATCGTGCAGCCGCCGCGCCAGCGCCGGCGGCAGCCCGGCCGCGACGATCTTGGCGGCAGCCTGCTCGTGGTCGTAGGGCACGCGGCGGAAGGTGATCTCGCCGCGCTCGGTGTCGAACAGCGCCCAGCACGCGCGCGGGTTGCCGTCGCGCGGCTGGCCGCACGAGCCGGGGATGACGAGCCACTGCCGGTGCGCGGGGGTCATGATCGGCAGGTCGGGCGTCGGCGAGTGGTCGCCGGCCTTGCCGCTGCCCGACAGGTGGTACAGGCGCGGCTCGTGCACGTGGCCGCAGAACACGTGCCGGCACGGCGTGGCGTACAGCGAGCGCACGGCCTCCATGCGGTTGTTGACGTAGGCCCAGCCGGCGGGCGCCACGGCGTTGGCGTGCACGAACAGGCGCGTCTCGTCGCGCACGCTGTCGGGCAGGCCCGCGAGGAAGCTGCGCTGCGCCGGGCTCAGGTGGTCGTGCGTCCAGCGCGCGACGGTGCCGGCGGCCTCGGTCATGGCGGGGTGCGGACCGTGCGCGGCCGCCTCGTCGTGGTTGCCGCGCACCGCGATCGCGCCTTGCGCGACCAGCGCCTGCACGGTGTCGACCACCCAGCCGGGGTCGGCGCCGTAGCCGACGAAGTCGCCCAGCAGCGCGAAGCGGTCGGCCTCGGCCGCCCAGGCGTCGGCGAGGCAGGCCTCGAAGGCCTCGCGGTTGGCGTGGATGTCGGTGATGAGCGCGATCTTCAAGACAGCCGATCGCGCAGGTTCAGCCGATGCGCCCGAGCAGCAGGTACTCCATCAGCGCCTTCTGCACGTGCATGCGGTTCTCGGCCTCGTCCCAGACCACCGACTGCGGGCCGTCGATGACCTCGGCGGCCACCTCCTCGCCGCGGTGCGCGGGCAGGCAGTGCATGAACAGCGCGTCGGGCCTGGCGACGGCCATCATCTCGGCGTCGACGCACCACTCGGCGAAGGCGCGGCGGCGCGTCTCGTTCTCGGACTCGAAGCCCATGCTGGTCCAGACGTCGGTGGTCACGAGGTCGGCGCCGCGGCACGCGTCCATCGGGTTGCGGAACACCTTGAACGCGTCGGTGCGCGACAGCCCGGCCACGCCGGCGTCGACCTCGTAGCCGCTGGGCGTGCTGACGTGCACCGTGAAGCCGAGGATCTCGGCGGCCTGCAGCCAGGTGTTGGCCATGTTGTTGCCGTCGCCCACCCACGCGACCACCTTGCCCTGGATGCTGCCGCGGTGCTCGATGAAGGTGAAGACGTCGGCCAGGATCTGGCACGGATGGAACTCGTTGGTGAGCCCGTTGATCACCGGCACCCGCGAGTGCGCCGCGAAGCGCTCGATCTTGCTCTGCTCGTAGGTGCGGATCATCACGAGGTCGACCATGCGGCTGATCACGCGCGCGGTGTCCTCGACCGGCTCGGCGCGGCCGAGCTGGCTGTCGCCCGACGTGAGGTGCACCACCGAGCCGCCCATCTGGTACATGCCGGCCTCGAAGCTCACGCGCGTGCGGGTGCTGGCCTTCTCGAAGATCATCGCCAGGGTGCGGTCGACCAGCGGCTGGTACTTCTCGTAGTTCTTGAAGCGCGTCTTGATGATGCGTGCGCGCTCGAACAGGTAGGCGTATTCCTCCGCCCGCAGGTCCTTGAACTGCAGGTAGTGGCGGATCAGGCTCATGCCCGGCTTCATGCAGGCTGCTCGGCGAGGAACGCCTCGATCAGCGGCGCGAGCCGCGCCACCACCTCGTCGGCCTCGGCGCGGGTCATGATCAGCGGCGGCAGCAGGCGCACCACGCGCTCGGCGGTCACGCTGATCAGCAGCCCGGCCTTCAGCGCGCGGTTCAGCAGCTCGGCACAGGGCCGCGCGAGCTCGATGCCGAGCATCAGGCCCTGGCCGCGGATCTCGATCACGCCCGGCACGCCGGCCAGCTCGCGCTCGAGCCCGGAGCGGATCGCGCCGCCGACGCTCGCCGCGTTCTTGAGCAGGCCGTCCTCTTCCATGATGCGCAGCGTCTCGATGCCCGCGCGCATGGCCAGCGGGTTGCCGCCGAAGGTGGTCCCGTGGTTGCCCGGGCCGAGCACGTCCGCCGCCTTCGGCCCGCACACCACCGCGCCGACCGGCACGCCCGAGCCCAGGCCCTTGGCCAGCGGCATCACGTCGGGGCGGATGCCGGCCCACTGGTGCGCGAACCAGCGGCCGGTGCGGCCGATGCCGCACTGCACCTCGTCGAGCATCAGCAGCCAGCCGCGCTCGTCGCACAGCGCGCGCAGCTCGCGCAGGTACTCGGCGCGCGCCGGGTTGATGCCGCCTTCGCCCTGGATCACCTCCAGGAACACGGCCACCACGTTCGGCCGCGTGCGCGCGACCTCGCGCACCGCGTCCACGTCGTTCA
>CAZFET010000350.1:0-3583 GCA_964517545.1 uncultured Burkholderiaceae bacterium | reverse complement strand
CAGCGACGCGAGCAGCGCCGCGCTCGGCACGACGTCGAGTTGCGCCACCAGCCCGGTGTCGCGGCCGAAGCCGCGCAGCAGCGCGCGCGCCAACGGCGCGGCCACCGGATCGGCGCCGACGCGCATCGCGTCGCGCTTGCGGGCCGGCTGCGCGGATGCGATCGAGGGGGCGGCCAAGGTGCAGAGCGCGGCGGTGGAGGCGACGAGCAGGTGGCGGCGATGCATGGCGGCGAAATCTTACGGGCCGACCCGCCACCGGTTCCTTGCATCGCGTCATGCGCGCAACGCATGACCCCCGGGGCTGCGGTGGTTACGTCACGATTACACTGAATTCATACTGCTCTCGCCCGAGGGACGCGCCCGCCGACCGGGCGGCGCGACGACACCCGCCGACGCCGCCACCCCAGGCACGGCGCGCCCGACACGCGGCATTCGGCGAGCCCCGCGCGGCCTCACGAGGCTCGCCGAATCCCGCATCCGAAACCTTGAGCACTGGAACTTCGATGAACCGTCCCGTGATGGAGGGCCTGCGCCTGAACGTGCCGGCCTACGTGAAGCACGCGCGCCTGGTGGCGTGGGTCGCCGAGATCGCCGCCCTGACCGAAGCCGAGTCGGTCTACTGGTGCGACGGCAGCCAGGCCGAGTACGACCGGCTGTGCGACCAGCTGGTGCGCGCCGGCACCTTCCGCAAGCTCAACCCCGAGCTGCGCCCCGGCAGCTACCTCGCGTGGAGCGATCCGAGCGACGTGGCGCGCGTCGAGGACCGCACCTACATCTGCAGCGAGCGCCAGGACGACGCCGGCCCGACCAACAACTGGATGGCGCCGGCGCAGATGCGCGAGATCCTGCAGACGGGCCCGAACGCGCTGTTCCGCGGCGCGATGCGCGGCCGCACGCTGTACGTCGTGCCGTTCTCGATGGGCCCGCTGGGCTCGCACATCGCGCAGATCGGCGTCGAGCTGAGCGACAGCCCGTACGTCGCGGTGAACATGCGCATCATGACGCGCATGGGCCGCGCGGTGCTCGACGTGCTGGGCGAGGACGGCGAGTTCGTGCCCTGCGTGCACAGCGTGGGCGCGCCGCTCGAGCCGGGCCGCAAGGACGTGGCCTGGCCGTGCAACGCCACCAAGTACATCGTCCACTACCCCGAGACGCGCGAGATCTGGAGCTACGGCTCGGGCTACGGCGGCAACGCGCTGCTGGGCAAGAAGTGCCTCGCGCTGCGCATCGCCTCGATCATGGGCCGCGACCACGGCTGGCTGGCCGAGCACATGCTGGTGCTGGGCGTGCAGGGCCCCGACGGACGCAAGCGCCACGTCGCCGCCGCGTTCCCGAGCGCCTGCGGCAAGACCAACTTCGCGATGCTCATCCCGCCGGCCGGCCTGGGCGACTGGAAGGTCACCACGATCGGCGAGGACATCGCGTGGATCAAGCCCGGCGCCGACGGCCGGCTGTACGCCATCAACCCCGAAGCCGGCTACTTCGGCGTGGCGCCGGGGACGAACGAGAAGACCAACGCCAACTGCATGGCCATGCTCGGCCGTGACGTGATCTTCACCAACGTGGCGCTCACCGACGACGGCGACGTGTGGTGGGAGGGCATGACCGATGAGCCGCCGGCCGCGTGCACCGACTGGCAGGGCCAGCGCTGGACGCCGCAGATCGGCCGCGAGACCGGCCGCAAGGCCGCGCACCCGAACGCGCGCTTCACCGTAGCCGCGACGAACAACCCGGTGCTCGACCCGGCGTGGGACGACCCGGCCGGCGTGCCGATCGACGCCTTCATCTTCGGCGGCCGCCGCTCGAGCACCGTGCCGCTGGTCACCGAGTCGCGCGACTGGGTCGAGGGCGTGTACATGGCCGCGACCATGGGCTCGGAGACCACGGCCGCGGCCGCGGGCCAGCAAGGCGTGGTGCGCCGCGACCCCTTCGCCATGCTGCCCTTCATGGGCTACAACATGAGCGACTACTTCCGCCACTGGCTCGACCTCGGCGCGAAGCTGAAGGCTGGCGGCGCGAACGTGCCGAAGATCTTCTGCGTCAACTGGTTCCGCAAGGGCGCGGACGGCCGGTTCGTCTGGCCCGGCTACGGCGAGAACATGCGCGTGCTGAAGTGGATCGTCGAGCGCATCGACGGCGCCGCCGGCGGCGTCGAGAACGCCTTCGGCATCAGCCCGCGGCACGGCGACCTCAGCTGGGACGGCCTCGCGTTCACGCCCGAGCAGTTCGAGACGGTGACGGCGATCGACGCGGACGCGTGGCGCCAGGAACTCGCGCTGCACGAGGAGCTGTTCCGTCAGCTCGCGCTGCGCCTGCCGCCGGAGCTCCCGGCCACCAAGGCGCGCATCGAGCAGCGGCTCGCCGGCTGACGCACCGCGCGGCGCGCGCGACGCATCGGCCCATGCGGGTGCAGCTGCTGTCCGACCTGCACCTCGAGACCGAGAGCTTCGAGCCCGAGCCGGCCGAGGGCGCCGAGCTGTTGGTGCTGGCCGGCGACATCGACTCGACCTGGCTCGCCTACGAGCGCTTTCGCGGCTGGCCGGTGCCGGTGGTGGCCGTCGCCGGCAACCACGAGTTCGACGGCCGCGAGCTGCGGCGCGCGTGGCACGCGCTGCGCGCGCGGCTCGATCGACTCGGCATCGACCTGATCGAGCGCGAGGAGCGGCGGCTCGTCGCGCGCGACGGCCGGCGCATCCGCCTGCTCGGCAGCGTGCGCTGGTCGGACTTCGACGCCTTCGGCGCCGAGGGTCGCGAACGCGCGATGCGCGCGGCCACCTACTACACGCGCGTGATGCGCGCCACGCGCGACGGCGCGACGTTCGACGCGGCGGCGGTGCGCGACGAGGCCCTGGCCTGCCGCGACTGGCTCGACGCGGCATTGCGCGACGCGCCGTCCGGCGTGGACGCGACGCTCGTCGTCACGCACTACGCGCCCAGCCTGCGCAGTGCCGACCCGCGCTACGGCGCGCAACCGGGCAGCGCGAGCTTCTGCAACGCCGACGACGCGCTGCTGCCGCTCGCCGACGTGTGGCTGCACGGGCACCTGCACTGCCGGCACGACTACCTCGACCGGCACGCGCGCGGCTGCACGCGCGTGGTGTGCAACGCGCGCGGGCTCGCGTCGCGCGGCGAAGCCGCCGGGCACGACCCGCACTGCGTCATCGACGTGCGGCGTGCCGATTGACGCCACGCAAGTCCGCGCCGGGTCGCTGTGCCACACTTGCCGCGTTGTCGACAGTGAATGCTGAAAGGACCGGCGATGAAGATCCTCGTGGCAGCCGATGGCAGCGACTTCACCAAGCGCATGCTGGCCTACATCGCGGCGCACGACGAGTGGCTCGGCGGCCGGCACGACTACACCGTGCTGACCGTGGTGCCGGCGATCCCGCCGCGCGCGGCGGCCGTGCTCGACCATGACCTGGTGCAGTCGTACTACGCCGAAGAAGCGGAGAAGGTGTTCGCGCCCGTGCGCACGTTCTTCGACAAGCAGGGCATCAAGGCCACGTTCGAGCACAAGGTCGGCCCCGCCGCCGACACGATCGCCAAGACGGCCGACGCCGGCAAGTTCGACCTGCTGGTGATG
>CAZFET010000349.1:0-3584 GCA_964517545.1 uncultured Burkholderiaceae bacterium | reverse complement strand
GGCCTGCCGCGATCCACTCGTCGGCCTCGCGGCGAGATGCGACGCCCATCTCGGTCAGGCGCTTGGACACGACCGCGCCCTCGTCCGCGGCGGCGCCGGGGGTCGCCTGCGACGGCGGACGCGCGCGCGGCGGGGTCGGCGCCGCGCGCTTCGGCAGGGGCGCCGCGCGCGTCGATGGAGGCGCCGCGCGCGTCGATGAAGACGCGGCCTGCTTCGACGGAGCCGCCGCACGGGTCGAAGAAGACGCCGCGCGCTTCGGCGGAGACGCCGCGCGCTTCGACGGCGGCGCCGCTGCGCGGCCCGGTGGCGGGGCGCGCCTCACAGCGACATGCCGAACAACTCGCGCAGCGCCTGGCGGTACTGGCCGTGGCCGACGGAGTTGGTGTTGTGGTGCGAGCCGCCTTCGACCAGCACGAAGCGCTTGGGCCCCTTCGCGCGCTGGTACAGGGCGCGGCCGAGCTCAGGGCGGATCAGCCGGTCCTCGCTGCCGTGCACGAACAGCACGGGCGCGCGGACCTTCTCGATGCGCGCGGCGGCGTCGAAGCGCTGCGTGATCAGGGCCGACACCGGCAGCCAGCCCCACTTGAAGGTGCCCACCACGTCGGGGATCGAGGTGAAGCTGCCCTCGACCATCAGGCCGGCGACGTCGTCGACCTCGGTGGCCAGGTGCACGGCGATCGCGCTGCCGAGCGAGTGGCCGAAGACGTAGCGCGGCGAGCGCGGGTGCTCGCGCGCCAGCCAGTCCCACGCGGCGCGCGCGTCCTCGTAGGCCATGGCCTCGGAGGGCAAGGTGTCGGTGCTCTGGCCGAAGCCGCGGTAGTCGATGCCCAGCACCGAGAAGCCGAGCGCGTGCATGCGGCGCATGCGCGTGGCGCTGCCCACCACGTTCCAGCGCGCGCCGTGCAGGTACAGCAGCACCGGCGCGTCGGCGCGCTCCTGCGGCAGCCACAGCCCGTGCAGCTTCACCGGCTCGCCGCTTTCGCGCGAGGTGAACGAGATCCACACGTCGGCCATGCCCTGGGCGGCCTGCGTGCCGCCCCACCACGTGTTCTTGCTCGGCTGGAAGATCCACTCGCGCTGCTTCTCCTCGAGCGTGGAGCAGCCGGCGAACAGGCCGACGGCGAGCACCGGTGCGGCGATCCAGGCGATGCGGCGAAGCGTCTTCGAGCGTGCGGACGGCAGGGGCACGATGGAAGAAGGGCGGCTCGGCATGTGCGAAATGCTCGCACAAACCGGGCCGCCCCGAGCGGCGCGGGGCTTGCCCCGCGCGCGAACGATCCGACTCAGCGGACGCTGGCCAGCGACATGCCGGCCGCGCCGCGCTCGCCGGCGATGCGCAGCTGCTCGAGCTGCGCCGGCGTGAACACGACGTTGGTCTCGCCGCTCAGCGAGCCCAGGCGGATCGCCTCGCGCGCTTCGGCGGCGACCTGCGCACGGGTCTTCGACGCGGTGGCGGCCTGGTCGACGAAGCGCGTGACCTCGCCGTACTGGACCTGACCGGCACGCACGGCGGCGACGGCCTGCGACTTCACGTCGGCGCGGCTGGCGACCGACGGCGCCTGGGTCCACGTGTCGGGCGTGGCTTCCTGCGCGACGGCGGTACCCAGACCGGCGGCGGCGGCGAGGGCGACGACGATGGCGTTGAACTTGGTCATGGTGATCTCCTGTGGCGCTGAAACGGGTTGGAGGGGAGGTTCGGTTCGGCAGGCAGCGCCCTGTCGATGGAAGGCAGTCTAGGAATCGAACCCGGCGCTTCCCGAACGCGCGGATTACGAATTCGTAATCCAGCGCGGCATCGTTCGGTGCGAACATTCGCAGCAGCGGAACTGCTGCCTCACCACCGGACACTGCCCCATGCGACTGCTGGTCGTCGAAGACGAACCCAAGCTGGCCGACTACCTGCACAAGGGTCTGTCGGAGAACGGCTACGTGGTCGACGTCGCACGCGACGGCATCGACGGGCGCCGGCTCGCCGCCGACGGCGAGTACGACCTCGTGCTGCTGGACATCATGCTGCCCGGCGTCGACGGCTTCGGCGTGCTGCGCGCGATCCGCGAGCGCGGACAGCGGCCGGTGCTGATGCTCACCGCGCGCGACAAGGTCGAGGACCGCGTGCGCGGCCTGCAGGAAGGCGCCGACGACTACCTGGTCAAGCCGTTCGCGTTTTCCGCGCTGCTCGCGCGCGTGCAGGCGCTGCTGCGTCGCGGCGCCGGCGCCGCGGCCGCCGCCGCGACCACCTTGCAGCTCGCCGACCTGGAGCTCGACCTCGTCAGCCGCAAGGCGCATCGCGCCGGCCAGCGACTCGACCTCACGGCCAAGGAGTTCACCTTGCTCGGCCTGCTGCTGCGCCGGCGCGGCCAGATCCTGTCGCGCACCACGCTGGCCGAGCAGGTGTGGGACATGAACTTCGATTCGGACACCAACGTGGTCGAGGTCGCGGTGCGGCGCCTGCGCGCCAAGCTCGACGACCCGTTCCCGCTCAAGCTGCTGCACACCGTGCGCGGCATGGGCTACGTGCTGGAGGACCGCTCGTCATGACCACGTGCAGCCACTCCATCAGCCACCGGCTGTCGAAGCAGGTGGCCCTGGTCACGATGGTCGTGCTGGGCGTGCTGTTCGCGTGCGCCTGGGCCTCCATCAGGATGCTGCTGATGGAGAAGAACGCCGAGGACCTGCACTACCGCGCCAAGGTCATCGCCGACATCGTCGAGCTCGAGGCCAAGAACGGCGGCGAGGTCGCGGTGCTCGCGCGCGTGCAGGCCGACGCGCCGATGCGCGCCGCCACGCGGCTCGAACTGTGGCGCGCCGACGGCCGCCCGTTCTACGCCGACCCGCAGATCGGCCCGCACGCGATGTCGGCGCACACGCGCAGCCAGGACTTCGTGATCGACACGCCGCAGATCGCCGGCGGATCGCTGAAGGCGCGCTACACGATGGACTTCGCGAGCGACGCGAAGCTCGGCAAGAGCTGGGCGCTGCTGCTCGTGTTCGTCACCTTCGCCGGCGGCGCGCTGGTGGCCGCGGGCACCTTGTGGCGCGTGCGCTCGCAGCTCAGGCCGCTGAAGACCCTGGCCGCGCAGACGCGCGCGATCTCGCCCGGCCGGCTCGACCAGCGGCTGCACCTGCACGACCCGGCCGAGGAGTTGCTGCCCTGGGTCGAGCAGTTCAACGCGCTGATGGAGCGCCTGGAGCGCGCCTACGCGCAGCTCGAGGGCTTCAACGCCGACGTGGCGCACGAGCTGCGCACGCCGCTGGCCAACCTGATCGGCGAGACCGAGGTCGCGCTGTCGCGCGAGCGCCCGGTCGAGTCGCTGCGCGACACGCTGGTGTCCAACCTCGAGGAGCTGCAGCGCCTGTCGGCGATGGTCAACGACATGCTGTTCCTGTCGCAGGCCGATCGCGGCGCCACCGCGCGGCGCGGCGAGCCGGTGAGCCTGGCCGCGCTGGTGCGCCGTGTGGTCGACTTCCACGAGGCGCCGATCGAGGAGGCCGGCTTGCGCGTGCAGATCGAGGGCGACGCCACGGCGGCCGTCGACGAGCCGCTCGTCAAGCGCGCCGTGTCCAACCTGCTCGGCAACGCCACG
>CAZFET010000348.1:539-3587 GCA_964517545.1 uncultured Burkholderiaceae bacterium | reverse complement strand
GAGCAGCGCGGGTGCACCTCGCCGAGCACTGGGCGAGCCGGAGCTACGCGGGCAAGGGGCTACGCCTCGGCGCGGGGACGGGTCACCAGCTCGGCGCGCACAACGAGACGCTGCGCGCTCGACCCGATCGGGTGACACGTGAAGATCGTGAGCGTGCGACCGGGATGCTGGTCGACGATCCAGAGCGCGGTGGCGTCCACGACCTCGAGCTCGGTGACCCGGTACGAGTACGAGCCGGTCGCGTCGGACAGCAGCACGAGGTCTCCGGGCGCGAGCTCGCCGTTGCGCAGGCTGCGGCCGAACTTCTCGCCCATCACGTCGTCGCTCAGGTACGTGATGTGGCCGATCATGCGGGCCACGCGCAGCCCGCGCTTGGGCACCACGCCGTGCGCGTAGTAGTGGCCGCCGTGGAAGTCGGGGTCGGTCACGATGGCGCGGCGCGCCACCTCGTTGAACGCGATGTTCTGCGCCGACAGGTTGGGCGCGCTGGCGATCGCGAGGCAGTGCGCCACGCGCCGCGGATGGCGCAGCGACCACGCGAGCGCCTGCATGCCGCCGAGGCTGCCGCCGATCACCGCGGCCAGGCGCTCGATGCCCAGCGCGTCGAGCAACCGCGCCTGCGCGTCGACCCAGTCCTCGACGGTGACCACGGGGAAGTCGGCGCCGTAGGGCCGGCCGGTGGCGGGATTGACGTGCATCGGACCGGTCGAGCCGAAGCACGAGCCGGGGTTGTTGACGCCGATCACGAAGAAGCGGTCGGTGTCCAGCGGCTTGCCGGGGCCGACGAGGTTGTCCCACCAGCCTTCGCTGCGCTCCTGGCCCGCGTAGGTGCCGGCGACGTGGTGCGACGCGTTCAGCGCATGGCACACGAGCACCGCGTTGCTGCGGCTCGCGTTCAGGCTGCCGTAGGTCTCGTAGACGAGCGTGTAGTCGGCCAGCGACGCGCCGCTGGCCAGCGCCAGCGGCTGCCCGAAGTGCATCGACTGCGGCGTGACGTGACCGATCGAACCCATGACCCCGTGAAAGCGAAAACCCGGCGCCGCTGCGAACGGACGCCGGGTTCACCGGGCCCTCTTTAGCAGCATTTCTAGAGCGCCCGCAAGCCGGACCAAATCGGCGCTGTGGCCGGAGTATAGCCATCGCTCGCACGCTCACGGCCGCGGCGCGGGCCCCTTGGAAATCGCCGCGCCGACCCCATCGAACCGTTGATCGATGCGAGACGGCGATGGAGTTCAAGGACTACTACCGCGTGCTCGGCGTCGAGCGCGACGCCGACGCCGACGCCATCAAGAAGGCGTGGCGCCGCCTGGCGCGCCGCTACCACCCCGACGTCAACAAGGCGCCGGACGCGGCCGCGCGCATGCAGGACGTCAACGAGGCCTACGAAGTGCTGTCCGACCCCGACAAGCGCGCCGCCTACGACCGCGTCGGCTCGCAGTGGCAAGCCGGCGAAGGCTTCGCGCCGCCGCCGGGCCGCGACGCGGGCTTCGGCTTCGGCCGCACCGAGGGCGCGCCGTTCGGCGGCCTGCACGGCCACAGCGACTTCTTCGAGGCGCTGTTCGGCGCTGCGGCGCGGCGCGGGCGTCGCGCATCGCCGATCGACGACGCCGCGTTCGCCGGGTCGATGTTCGACGAGGAACCGTTCGCCGGCAGCGGCTTCCAAGGCGGCGACGGCGACGCCGGTTTCGGCTTCGCGCGCGCTGCCGCGCGCACGCGCGGCGAGGACCGCCACGCGCCGATCACGATCGCGCTGGAAGACAGCTTCCGCGGCGCGACGCGCACGCTCACCTTGCACGAGCCGGTCTCCGGCGCGTCGGGCCGTGCGCGCACGCGCGATCGACGGCTGCAGGTCACCATCCCGCGCGGCGTGCGCCCCGGGCAGCGCATACGCCTGGCCGGCCAGGGTGCGCCGGGCGCGCACGGCGGCGCGCCGGGCGACCTGTACCTCGAGGTGCGCTTCGAGCCGCATCCGCTGTGGCGCGTGGAAGGCCGCGACCTGGTGCTGCCGCTGCCGCTGGCGCCGTGGGAGGCCGCGCTCGGCGCGCGCGTTCACGTGCCGACGCCCGACGGCGAGGTCGAGCTGGCGGTGCCGCCGGGCACCGCGGGCGGTCCGCGCCTGCGGCTCAAGGGCCGCGGGCTGCCGTCGAAGCCGCCGGGCGACCTGTACGCGCAGGTCGAGATCGCGCTGCCGCCGGCCGACGACGCCGCGGTGCGCGCGGCCTACGAGCAGCTGGCGCGGGCCGCGCGCGGCTTCGCGCCGCGCCGGCAGCTCGGCACATGATCGCCGCGGCGACGGACGAAGGGAACCGACGATGGACAAGCAGCAGACCTGGAACATCGGCTACTGGATCGTCGCGCTGCTCGCGCTGCTGGCGCTGCAGAACCTGTGGCAGGGCGCACGGCAGGTCGAGCCCGTGCCGTACAGCGAGTTCGAGCGCGCGCTGGCCGACGGCCGCATCGCCGAGGTGGTGGTGTCCGACCGCACGATCACCGGCCGCCTGAAGCAGGCCGACGGCCGCACCACCACGCTCGTGGCCACGCGCGTCGAGCCCGACGTGGCCGCGCGACTCGAGAAGTACGGCGTGCCGTACACGCGCGTGATCGAGAGCACCTTCGTGCGCGACCTGATGTCGTGGGTGCTGCCGGCGCTGGTGTTCTTCGGGCTGTGGTTTTTCGCCTTCCGCCGCTTCGCCGAGAAGCAGGGCATGGGCGGCTTCATGTCGATCGGCAAGAGCCGCGCGAAGGTGTACGTCGAGACCGACACCGGCGTGAAGTTCGCCGACGTGGCCGGCGTCGACGAGGCCAAGCAGGAGCTGCAGGAGGTGGTGGACTTCCTGAAGTCGCCGGCCGAGCACGGCCGGCTCGGCGCGCACGTGCCCAAGGGCGTGCTGCTGGTCGGCCCGCCCGGCACCGGCAAGACGCTGCTCGCGCGCGCGGTGGCCGGCGAGGCCGGCGTGCCGTTCTTCTCGATCTCGGGCAGCGAGTTCGTCGAGATGTTCGTCGGCGTCGGTGCGGCGCGCGTGCGCGACCTGTTCGAGCAGGCGCGCA
>CAZFET010000348.1:0-529 GCA_964517545.1 uncultured Burkholderiaceae bacterium | reverse complement strand
CATCATCTTCATCGACGAGCTCGACGCGCTGGGCCGCGCGCGCGGCGCTCTGCCCGGCCTCGGCGGGCACGACGAGAAGGAGCAGACGCTCAACCAGCTGCTGGTCGAGATGGACGGCTTCGACGCGACCTCGGGCCTCGTGATCCTCGCCGCCACCAACCGGCCCGAGATCCTCGATGCCGCGCTGCTGCGCGCCGGCCGCTTCGACCGGCAGGTGCTGGTCGACCGGCCCGACCGCAAGGGTCGCGTCGACATCCTGCGCGTGCACGTCAAGCGCATCAAGCTCGCGCCGGACGTCTCGCTCGACGAGGTGGCCGGCCTCACGCCGGGCTTCACCGGCGCCGACCTCGCCAACCTCGTCAACGAGGCCGCGCTCGCGGCGACGCGCCGGCGCGCCGACGCCGTGGCGATGCCGGACTTCACGGCCGCGGTCGAGCGCATCGTCGCCGGTCTCGAGCGCCGCACGCGCGTGATGCATCCGCGCGAGCGCGAGATCGTCGCGCACCACGGGATGGGGCACGCACTGGTC
>CAZFET010000347.1:3362-3610 GCA_964517545.1 uncultured Burkholderiaceae bacterium | reverse complement strand
AGATCTGGCCGTCGGTGATCGAGATCACGTTGGTCGGCACGAACGCCGACACGTCGCCGGCCTGCGTCTCGATGACCGGCAGCGCGGTCAGCGAACCGGTCTTGCCCTTGACCGCGCCCTTGGTGAACTTCTCGACGTAGTCGGCGTTCACGCGCGCGGCGCGTTCCAGCAGGCGCGAGTGCAGGTAGAACACGTCGCCCGGGAACGCCTCGCGACCCGGCGGACGGCGCAGCAGCAGCGACACCTGG
>CAZFET010000347.1:0-3352 GCA_964517545.1 uncultured Burkholderiaceae bacterium | reverse complement strand
GTCGTAGATGATCAGCGCGTCCTGGCCGCGGTCGCGGAAGTACTCGCCCATCGTGCAGCCCGAGTAGGCCGAGACGTACTGCATCGCCGCCGACTCGGACGCCGACGCGGCGACGACGATGGTGTAGTCCATCGCGCCATGCTGCTCGAGCGCGCGCACCACGTTCTTGATCGAGCTGGCCTTCTGCCCGATCGCGACGTAGATGCAGGTCATGTTCTGACCCTTCTGGTTGATGATCGTGTCGATCGCGACCGCGGTCTTGCCGGTCTGGCGGTCGCCGATGATCAGCTCGCGCTGGCCGCGGCCGATCGGCACCATGGAGTCGATGGACTTCAGGCCGGTCTGCACCGGCTGGCTCACGCTCTGGCGCGCGATCACGCCCGGCGCGACCTTCTCGATCACGTCGGTCATCTTGGCGTTGATCGGGCCCTTGCCGTCGATCGGCTGGCCCAGCGCGTTGACCACGCGGCCGATCAGCTCGGGGCCGACCGGCACTTCCAGGATGCGGCCGGTGCACTTGACCGTGTCGCCCTCGGAGATGTGTTCGTAGTCGCCGAGCACCACCGCGCCGACCGAGTCGCGCTCGAGGTTCAGCGCGAGGCCGAACGTGGGCTGGCCGTCCTTGCCGGCCGGGAACTCGAGCATCTCGCCTTGCATCGCGTCCGACAGGCCGTGGACGCGGCAGATGCCGTCGGTCACCGAGACCACGGTGCCCTGGTTGCGGATGTCCGCGCCGGCGCCGAGACCTTCGATGCGGCTCTTGATCAGTTCGGAGATTTCAGCGGGATTGAGTTGCATGTTGTGCTCCAGCGCGACTCACGACGTGAGCGCGACCTTCATCTGTTCGAGGCGTGCCTTGACCGAGGTGTCCAGCACTTCGTCGCCCACCACCACGCGGATGCCGCCGATCAGCGACGGATCCACCGCGACCGTCGCGGCGAGCTTGCGGCCGAAGCGCTTCTCGAGCACCGCCGTCACCTCGCCGAGCTGCGCCGCATCGAGCGGGAAGGCGCTGTGGATCGTGGCCTCCGAGACGCCCGAGCGCGCGTTGACCAGCGCCTGGAACTGCGCGGCGATCTCGGGCAGCGCGGCGAGGCGACCGTTGTCGATCACCGTGGCCAGCAGGTTGCGGGTGCGCTCGGCCAGCGGCGTCTCGACCACCGAGGCGATGACGTCGAAGACCTGCTTCGACGACACGCGCGGGTCGTCGGCGAACTGCCGCAGCTGCGGCTCGGACGCCACCACGGCCAGCGCGCGCATCTGCTCGACCACCGCGGCCGCCTCGGCGGCGGGCACGGCCTTGAACAGCGCCTCGGCGTAGGGCCGCGCGATGGTTGCGACTTCGGCCATGGTCAGAGTTCCGCCTTCAGGCGGCCCAGCAGGTCGGCGTGGACGGCCGGGTTCACTTCCTTGCGCAGGATCTGCTCGGCGCCCTTGACCGCCAGCATCGCCACGTGCTCGCGCAGCGCCTCGCGCGCCTTCACCGCTTCCTGCTCGGCCTCGGCCTTGGCGGCGGCGATGATCTTGGCGGCTTCGTCGTTGGCGCGCGCCTTCGCGTCCTCGACGATCGACAGCGCCAGGCGCTCGGCGTCGGCCAGGCGCTTGCTCGCGTCGTCGCGGGCGGCGGCGAGCTGCTCCTCGACGCGCTTGTTCGCCACGGCCAGCTCGCTCCTGGCCTTGTCGGCCGCGGCCAGGCCGTCGGCGATCTTCGCCGCGCGCTCGTCGAGCGCCTTGGTGATCGGCGGCCAGACGAACTTCATCGTGAACCAGACCAGGATCAGGAACACGATCATCTGGATGATCAGGGTGGCGTTGATGCTCACGTTCGTGCCTCGATTGCGTGGGGCTCGGGGCGGCTCGCCGGCCGCCCGCGCTTGCAGCCGCAGCTGCGCGGGATCACTTCGGCAGGTTGGCGATCTGACCCAGGAACGGGTTGGCGGTGGCGAACCACAGCGCGATGCCGGTGCCGATGATGAACGCCGCGTCGATCAGGCCGGCCAGCAGGAACATCTTGGTCTGCAGCTCGCCCATCAGCTCGGGCTGGCGGGCGGCCGACTCGAGGTACTTGCTGCCCATGATGCCGATGCCGATGCAGGCGCCGATGGCACCCAGGCCGATGATCAGGCCGGCGGCCAGGGCGACGAAGCTGATGACTTCCATGGTGACTCCTAGTTGAGTGTGGTTGGCGGAGGAAAAGGAAAAGCTGTGCGGCCCGGTGTGCTGCGCGGCGACGCGCGCGTCAGTGCGCGTCGTGCGCCTGGCCCACGTAGACCAGGGTCAGCATCATGAACACGAAGGCCTGCAAGGTGATGATCAGGATGTGGAAGATGGCCCACGCGCTGCCGGCGATGACGTGGCCGATCGCCAGCGGCAGGCCCACCGCGGTGAAGAACGCGCCGCCCATCAGCGCGATCAGCATGAAGATCAGCTCGCCGGCGTACATGTTGCCGAACAGTCGCATGCCGTGCGAGACCGTCTTGGCGACGAACTCGATGAGCTGCATGCCCAGGTTGAACGGCGCGAGGTACCACTTGGCGCCGAACGGCGCCGACAGCAGCTCGTGCAGCCAGCCGCCGGCGCCCTTGATCTTGAGGTTGTAGTAGATGCACAGCAGCAGCACGCCGATCGACAGCGCCATCGTCACCGACAGGTCCGCCGTCGGCACGACGCGCTGATAGGGGATGCCCATGCGCTCGGTGATCCAGGGGATCAGATCGACCGGCAGCAGGTCCATCGCGTTCATCAGGAAGATCCAGACGAACACCGTGAGCGCCAGCGGCGCGACCAGCTTGCGGCTGTGCGCGTTGTGCACGATGCCCTTGGCCTGCGTGTCGACCATCTCGACGAGGAACTCGACGGCCGCCTGCATGCGGCCCGGCACGCCGGAGGTCACGCGGCGCGCGACGCTGTAGAGGAACCAGCAGCCCAGCACGCCCATCGCCAGCGACCAGAAGATCGAGTCGAGGTTGAACGTCCAGAACCCCTTGCCGACCTGCAGGTGCTGCAGGTGGTGAATGATGTACTCGCCGGCGGTCGGTGCGTGCCCTGCTGCAGAAGCCATGTCGATCTAGCTCGTCTCGATTCCGTCACGTCGACCGGCCGCGCCACAGCAGCGCCAGCCAGTTCACCTTGATGCACACCAGCATCGCGACCAGCAGCGCCGGCCAGCTCAGCTGGGGCACGATCCGCGGGGCCGCCTCGAGCGTCGCGACGGCCACGCCGATCTTCACCATCTCCCAGAACAGGAACCCGAGCGCCGCGTGCGCCGCGTCCAGGCTCCTCTTCGGCATGCCCCGCGCCAGCAGCGCCGAGGGCACCACGGTGGCCACCGCGCCGTACAGCGCCGAGACCG
>CAZFET010000346.1:0-3648 GCA_964517545.1 uncultured Burkholderiaceae bacterium | reverse complement strand
CGGCAGCGCCGCCGCGGCGGGCACGACCGCGTAGGCCGCCGGCGCCGCCGCGGGCGCCTGCACGCCGACCTCGTCGAGCAGCAGCATCAGCCGCTCCAGCCCGAGGCCGAAGCCGATGGCCGGTGCGGGCTTGCCGCCGAGCTGCTCGAACAGGCCGTCGTAGCGGCCGCCGCCGCGCACCGTGCCCTGCGCGCCCAGGCGCTCGGTCACCCACTCGAACACGGTGAGGTTGTAGTAGTCCATGCCGCGCACCAGGCGCGGGTTGAGGCGGTACTCGAGGCCCGCGGCGTCGAGCATCGAGCGCACGGCCGCGAAGTGCGCGAGCGAATCGGGCCCGAGGAAGTCGATCAGCTTCGGCGCGGCCTCCACCACCGGCTGCATCGCCGGGTTCTTGGTGTCGAGGATGCGCAGCGGGTTGGTGTGCAGGCGACGGCGCGCGTCGTCGTCGAGCCGGTCGGCGTGCGACTCGAAGTGCTTCACCAGCGCGTCGCGGTGCGCGCGCCGCTCGGCCGGCTGGCCGAGGCTGTTGAGCTCGAGCCGCACGTCGCGGCCCTCGACGAGGCCCAGCTCGCGCCACAGCGCGCGGCCGAGCAGGATGACCTCGGCGTCGACGTCGGGCCCGGCGCAGCCGAGCGCTTCGACGTCGAGCTGGTGGAACTGGCGATAGCGCCCCTTCTGCGGCCGCTCGTGGCGGAACATCGGGCCGACCGTCCACACGCGCATCGGGCCGTTGTACAGCGCGTTGTGCTCGACCATCGCGCGCACGATGCCCGCCGTGGCCTCCGGCCGCAGCGTGAGCCGGTCGCCGTTCATCGAGTCCTCGAAGGAGTACATCTCCTTCTCCACGATGTCGGTCACCTCGCCGAGGCCGCGCACGAACAGCGCGGTCGGCTCGACCACCGGCGTGCGCAGGTTGCGGTAGCCGTAGCGCCGCATCATCGTGCGGATCACGTCCTCGACCCACTCCCAGCGCGCCGAGTCCGGCGGCAGGATGTCGTTCATGCCTTTGACGGCCTTGAGTGCTTCAGCCATGAGGTACGGGGGCGCCGCACGCGGCGGCGCGGGTGGCGACGGATTCAGGCGGCGCGGCCGCCGAAGCGCTTCTCGATGTAGCCCTCGACGATGCGGTGGAACTCCTCGGCGATGCCCTCGCCGCGCAAGGTCAACGCCTTCTCGCCGTCGATGAACACGGGCGCGGCCGGCGCCTCACCGGTGCCCGGCAGGCTGATGCCGATGTCGGCGTGCTTGCTCTCGCCGGGGCCGTTGACGATGCAGCCCATCACCGCGACCTTCAGGTTCTCGACGCCGGTGTACTTCGACTTCCACACCGGCATCATCGCGCGCAGGTGGTCGTCGATGCGCTTGGCCAGTTCCTGGAACGTGGTGCTGGTGGTGCGGCCGCAGCCCGGACAGGCGGTGACGCTCGGGTTGAAGGTGCGCAGCCCGAGCGCCTGCAGGATCTCCAGCGCCACCGCCACTTCCTGCGTGCGCGCCTCGCCGGGCTGCGGCGTGAGGCTCACGCGGATGGTGTCGCCGATGCCTTCTTGCAGCAGCACCGACAGCGCCGCCGCCGAGGCCACCGTGCCCTTGGTGCCCATGCCGGCTTCGGTGAGCCCGAGGTGCAGCGGGTAGTCGCAGCGGCGCGCGAGTTCGCGGTACACGGTGATCAGGTCCTGCACGCCGCTGACCTTGCAGCTGATGACGATCTGCTCGGGCGCGAGGCCCAGCTCGCGCGCGTAGTCGGCCGACTGCAGCGCCGAACTCACGAGCGCCTGGTACATCACCTGCTTCGCGTCCCACGGCTCGGCGCGGCGCGCGTTGTCGTCCATCAGCGCGGCGAGCAGTTCCTGGTCGAGGCTGCCCCAGTTGACGCCGATGCGCACGACCTTGTCGTGCCGCATCGCGGCCTCGACCATCATCGCGAACTGGCGGTCCTTCTTGTCGCCCTTGCCGACGTTGCCGGGGTTGATGCGGTACTTGCTCAGCGCCTCGGCCATGGCCGGGAACTCGGTGAGCAGGCGGTGGCCGTTGTAGTGGAAGTCGCCGACCAGCGGCACGTCGATGCCCATGCGGTCGAGCTGCTCGCGGATGTGCGGCACGGCCTGCGCCGCCTCCGGCGTGTTGACCGTGATGCGCACCAGCTCCGAGCCGGCGATCGCGAGCTCCTTCACCTGGATGGCCGTGCCGATCACGTCGACCGTGTCGGTGTTGGTCATCGACTGCACGCGCACCGGCGCGTCGCCGCCGATCGTGACCACGCGGCTGCCCCAGCGCACGCGTGCCTGCCGCGTGCGGTGGCGCGCCGGCGCGGCGCCCTCGATCGGTCGTTCGTCGGCGAATCGGTCGTTCATCGCAGGGCCTACTTCAGGTCGAGCCGCGCGATGTTGTCGCGCGTCGCGGGCGCCAGGTCGACCGGCTGGCCGCGAAACGTGAGCTGCGTGGCCGACGCGTTGCCGATGCGCACTTTCAGCGGCGGCGCGCCGTCGAGGCCCACGCTCTCGCCGGGCTGCACGGTGCGCGACAGCAGCGGCTGGCCGCGCGAGTCGATCACCTCGACCCACGACTCGCCCGTGGCACGCACGACCAGCAGGCCGGCCGGCACCGCCGCGGCCGCTTCGCCGTTCGTCGTGGGCGCCGAGTGCACGGTCTCGACCACGACCGCCGGCGGCGACGCGGCGGCGGTGGTGGCCGGCGCGACGAGGTCGCCGACCGACGGCGCCGACGCCGCGGCCGGCGGCGGCACCGGCGCCGGCGCGGCGGCAGGAGCGCTGGCGGCCGGCGCCGTGAACTGCCGCGTCAGCCCGGGCGGCAGCAGGTACACCACCAGGGCGGCCAGCAGGATGAGGGCCGGACCCCACACGATGGGCCTCGTGAACAGCGACGCGTCCGACGGCAGCTGCGTGCCGGGCCGGTCGTGGAAGCGCTGGCCGAGCCCGCGGTTCACGTGCTCGAGCCGGTGCCCCATCGCCTGCGGCAGCCGCGACAGCACCGGCTCCGGATCGATCTTGAGCTGGCGGCACACGGTGTGCGCGAGCGCCCGCACGAACGTGGCGTCGGGCAGCGCGTCGAAGCGGTCGGTCTCGAGCAGCTCGAGCTTGCGCGGGCTCACCTTGATGGCCGCGGCGAGCGCCGCGATGTGCAGGCCCTGCGCCATGCGCGCCTGGCGGATCAGGGTGCCCGCGGACACGGTAGGCGGGTTCGCGGGATCGACCGGCTCAGTCATTGAACTGGCCCCTCTCGTACGCCAGCGCCTCGTTCGACTGCGGGAAGCGCAGCTGCAGCTCGCGCCCGATGACCTGCGCGCCGCCGGCATTGCCGAGCTTGTGCTCGATGCGCGCGGCCAGCCACAAGGTCTGGGCGTTCACGAGGTCGGTGCGCGCGTTGACGCGGCGGATGTAGAAGCGCGCCCGCTCGTACTGCTCTCGCCGGTAGAGCACCTCGGCGAGGTTGACCGCGGCCACCGGGTTGGTCGGGTCGGCCTCGTAAGACCGCACGAGCGCGGCCTCGGCGGCCTCCCACTGGCCCGCCCGCGCGTGGCACACGCCCTGCGCGAGCATCGTGCGCGCGCCGTTCGCGTACTGCGGCAGCGCGAGCGCCGTGCGGAACTGCGCAGCGGCGTCGGCCCACCGGCGCTGCCGGCCCAGCAGG
>CAZFET010000345.1:0-3680 GCA_964517545.1 uncultured Burkholderiaceae bacterium | reverse complement strand
ACAACCCGACGTACTTCCTGATCGCCGGCGCCGAGGGCAAGACCGCCTCCGCCCCCGCCATCAGCCTGGCGGCCGCCAAGAGCAAGAAAGTGGCGCTGCGACTGGTCGGGATCCACTCGGTGAACGGCACCTTCAGCGTCAAGGACGGCTCGGGCAACGCCAAATCGTTCACGGTGTACACCCAGGACGGCCGGGAATTGCCCACGCCGCAGGCGGTGACGAGCCTGGACATTACCCCGGGCCAGCGCTACGACATCGTCTTCACCACGCCGTCCACCGCCGGGACCTGGTATCCGCAGGTCACCTACAAGAACCTGCGTAACGGCACGGCCTACACGAACGGAACCGTCTACGGCCGCGTGACGTTCTAAAAGATGCATCGCGGCTGTGATGCGTCGTAGTCTTGAAGAGCGGCGGATGTCTTCGGGCATCCGCCGCACTTTTTTTTATTCACGGGCCTGCCGGCCGTGGGGGTTGGCATTCCTGTTTTGGCTCCCGTCCGTGGCCGCGCCGCAGGATGCGGCCACGACGCATGCGCCGCCCGCGACGATCGACTACGGGTTTTGCGGCGGCAAACCGGTGTATCCGGTGATCGGGATCAGCTTCGCGACCTTCTGCGGGCCGCGCAACCAGATCATGCTCGGGCGGCGCGGGCAGCTCATGTGGACGTTCCCGGAGGCCGACGGCCTGCGCGTGCGCCACCAGGGCGTGCGCGAACTCACCGAGGAGCAGCTCGCCGGGTTGCAGTTGCTGGCCGAGGCCGCGCAGATTGCCTCGCCGCCGTCGCCGGCCGCGGGCACGGCGCGTTACGAGCTCGGGATAAGTTTCGTGGGCCGGCCGATCCAACGCGCGGGCGGCGTGCTCGCGCCCGACGCCAGCTCGGCCATGGCGCTGATCGACACGCTGCGCCGGCTCACGCCCGCCGCACCGCTGATGCCGAAATGCCGCAACGCGCCGACGCCGGATGTCGTCTTCAGCCCGACGCTGCTGCCCGCGGAACGACGGGTAGCCGAACACCTCGTGGAGGATGTCGAGCGGCTCGGCGGACGGGACGCGGGTCGTCATGGGGGCGCCATCGTAGCGCCGCGTGATAGCCTGCCGGCCCCACTGATCCGCAAGCCCCACGAGGGAAGGACCATGACGACACGACATGCGATCGCCACGAGCGTCGCCGTGCTCGCCGCGGCGCTCGTGCATGTCGGTGCGCTGGCCGCGCCGCTGCAGCCGCCGCCGGCGCGCGAGGTGCGCGACACCCTTCACGGCACCGAACTGCGCGACCCCTATCGCTGGCTCGAGGACCGCAAGCTGCCCGAGACGCAGGCCTGGATGAAGGCCGCGAGCGACGAGGCGATGGCCGCGCTGAAGGCCATCCCCGGACGCGACGCGATGTACCGCACGATGCTGCGCTACGACGGCGCCGCGCCGGCGCGCACGGCCGGCGTCGCGCGCGAGAGCGCGGACCGGTGGTTCTTCGAGCGCCGCGGCGCGAAGGACGACCAGTTCAAGCTGTGGATGCGCGAGGGCCTGCGCGGCCGCGAGCGCCTGCTGGTCGATCCGCAGGCCGTCCAGCGCCGCACGGGCAAGCCGCACGCGATCAACTACTACACCGTCGCGCCGGGCGGCACGCACGTGGCCTACGGGCTGTCGGCGCAGGGCTCGGAGGCGGCGGTGCTGCACGTGCTCGACACGCGCAGCGGCCGGCCGGTGGGCCAGCCGATCGACCGCGCCGACATGGGCACGGTGAGCTGGTCGGCCGACGGCCGCTGGATGCTGTTCACGCGGCTGCAGGAGATGAAGCCGGGCATGCCGGCCACCGAGAAGTACCAGAAGTCGCAGGTGCTGCGCCTCGAGCGCGGCGCCGACGTGGCGAGCGCGGTGCCGGTGTTCGGCGTGGGCACGCCCGGCGTCGACTTCGGCCCGGCCGTGCTGCCCTTCGCCAGCTTCTCGCACGATGGCCGCTGGGTGTTCGGCTTCGAGATCAACGGCACGCAGCGCGAGATCGGCCTGTTCGTCGCGCCTGCGGCGAGCGTGATCGCCGGCCGGCCCGAGTGGCGCCGCGTGCTGCGCACGAGCGACGAGGTGAGCGGCGTCGCGTACATGGACGACGTGCTGTACCTGCAGTCGCACAAGGGCGCGCCGCGCTCGCAGGTGCTCGGGCTCGAGCTGAAGCAGCCCGATCTCGCGGCCGCGCGCGTGCTGGTGCCGCAGGGCGAGCGCGTGATCACCGGCATCGCGGCAGCGGCCGACGCGCTGTACATCGAGGCGCGCACGGGCAACGTGAAGCGCCTGTACAAGCGGCCGTACGCGCAGGACGCGGCCGACCCGTCGCTCACCGAGGTCGCGCTGCCCGTGGCCGGCACCTTCCAGCTGGTCGGCTTCGAAGGCGGGCAGGGCGCCGCCGATCCGCGCCTGCCTGGCGTGGTGATCGAGCTGCAGAGCTGGAACCGCGCGCGCCAGATCTACCTGGTCGGCGCCGACGGCACGGTGCGCAACACCGGCCTGCAGCCGGCCGGCCGCTACGACGCGCCGGCCGACGTGGTGGCCACCGAGGTGATGGTCAGGAGCCACGACGGCGCGATGGTGCCGATGTCGATCCTGCACCGCCGCGGCACCCGGCTCGACGGGCGCAACCCGACCATCCTGTACGGCTACGCGAGCTACGGCATCACCGAGGAGCCGTTCTACAGCGTGAGCCGCCTCGCGTGGCTCGACGCCGGCGGCGTGTTCGCGGTGGCCAACCCGCGCGGCAGCAGCGTGTTCGGGCAGGACTGGTACAAGGCCGGCTTCCAGGCCACCAAGCCCAACACCTGGAAGGACTTCATCGCGTGCGCCGAGTGGCTGGTCGCCCAGCGCTGGACCTCGCCCGAGCGGCTGGGCCTCTTCGGCGGCAGCGCGGGCGGCATCCTCGTGGGCCGCGCGATGACCGAGCGCCCCGACCTGTTCGCCGCGGTGGTGCCCGCGGTCGGCGCGCTGGACATGGTGCGCTTCGAGCTCGAGGCCAACGGCCCGCCGAACATCCCCGAGTTCGGCAGCGTCGCCACCGAGGCGGGCTTCCGCGCGCTGCTGGCGATGAGCACCTACCACCAGATCCGCGACGGCACGAAGTACCCGGCGGTGATGCTGACGCACGGCGTCCACGACCCGCGCGTCGAGGTGTGGCAGAGCGTCAAGACGGCCGCGCGGCTGAAGGCCGCCAGCACGAGCGGCAAGCCGGTGCTGCTGCGGCTGGACTACGACGCCGGCCACGGCGTCGGCAACACCAAGACGCAGGCGCTGCGCGAGCGCGCCGACACCTTCGCGTTCTTCCTGTGGCAGATGGGCGTGCCCGGCTACCAGCCCGGCGCGTCGCGGCCGCGCAAGGGCGCGCCGGCATAATCGGCACTCGATCCCCTGGGAGAAGGCGCATGGCCTCGGTCAACAAAGTCATCCTCATCGGCAACCTGGGCCGCGACCCCGAGGTGCGCTACACGCCCAGCGGCGCGGCGGTGTGCAACGTCACCCTCGCCACGTCGCGGCAGTGGAAGGACAAGAACAGCGGCGAGAAGCAGGAAGAGACCGAGTGGCATCGCGTCGTCTTCTACGACCGCCTGGCCGAGATCGCCGGCGAATACCTGAAGAAGGGGCGGCCGGTGTACGCCGAGGGCCGTCCCAAGACCCGCACGTGGCAGGACAAGGCCGGG
>CAZFET010000344.1:1215-3694 GCA_964517545.1 uncultured Burkholderiaceae bacterium | reverse complement strand
GACGCCGGCAACGTCGGCAGCATCCTGCGCAGCGCGGCGGCCTTCGGCGTGGCGCAGGTCGTCGCGCTCAAGGGCACGGCGGCGCTGTGGTCGCCCAAGGTGCTGCGCGCCGGCATGGGCGCGCACTTCGCGCTGCGGCTGGTGGAGGCCGTGCCCGCCGAGGCGCTCGACGCGCTGGCGCTGCCGCTGGTGGCCACCGGATCGCACGGCGGGCTGGAACTGCCGGCCGCCCGGCTGCCGCACCCGTGCGCCTGGGTGTTCGGCCACGAGGGGCAGGGCGTGGACGAGGCGCTGAGGGCGCGCTGCGCGCTCGCCGTGCGCATCCCGCAGCCCGGCGGCGAGGAGTCGCTCAACGTGGCGGCGGCGGCGGCGGTGTGCCTGTACGAGTCGGTGCGGCGCGGGCACGCCGAAGGATCGGCGGGATCGGCGGGATCGGCAGGTTCGGCACGTTCGGCCGGAAAAGACGCGTCATGACCTTGGACCTCGACATCCGACGCCTCGGCGCCGACGACGCAACGCTGGTGGCGAAGCTCAACGCGATGTTCGCCGAAGCCTTCGACGACCCCGCGAGCTATGCCGCCGCGCCGCCCGACGAGGCGTACTGCCGCGCGACCCTGAGCCGGCCGCACGTGATCGCGCTCGCGGCGATGCACGGCGACCAGGTGGTCGGCGGCCTGGTCGCCTACGAGCTCGACAAGCTCGAGCGCGCGCGACGCGAGGTGTACCTCTACGACCTGGCGGTGGCCGAGCCGTACCGCCGCCGCGGCATCGCCACGCGCCTGATCGGCCGGCTGCGCGCCATCGCGCGCGAGCGCGGCGCGTGGGTGGTCTTCGTGCAGGCCGACCACGGCGACGACCCGGCCATCGCGCTGTACACCAAGCTCGGCGTGCGCGAGGACGTGCTGCACTTCGACTTGCCGGTGCCTTGAGGCCGGCGCGTCGCCGGCGCGTGGTCAGTACACCAGCCGGTCCGGCCGGATGTCGCGCAGGATCGTGGTCGCGATCTCCTCGATCGACTTGTGCGTGGAGCTGAGCCACGCGATGCCCTCGCGGCGCATCATGCGTTCGGCCTCGGCCACCTCGTAGCGGCAGTTCTCGAGCGAGGCGTACCGGCTGTCGGGGCGGCGCTCGTGGCGGATCTGCGCCAGGCGCTCGGGGTCGATGGTGAGGCCGAAGCACTTGCGCTTGTGCGGCAGCAGCGCCGAGGGCAGTTCGCCGCGCTCGAAGTCCTCGGGGATCAGCGGGTAGTTGGCGGCCTTCACGCCGTGCTGCATGGCGAGGTACAGCGAGGTCGGCGTCTTGCCGCTGCGGCTCACGCCGACCAGGATGACGTCGGCCTGCGCGAGGTTGCGCGCCGACTGGCCGTCGTCGTGGGCGAGCGAGAAGTTGATCGCCTCGATGCGGTCGGAGTACTCCTGGCTGCGCGCGATGTCGGAGAAGCGTCCGACGCGGTGGTTGCTCTTCACGCCGAACTCCTGCTCCAGCGGCTCGACGAAGGTGCGGAACATGTCGAGCACGAGGCCCTTGCAGGCCGGCCCGCTGACGATGCGCAGCACGTCGTCGTCGACCAGGGTGATGAAGACGATCGGCCGCTTGCCTTCGCGCTCGGCGGTCTGGTTGATCTCGCGCACCACCGCCTCGGCCTTCTCGACGGTGTCGACGAACGGCCGGCGCACGTGGCGCGGCTTGCCGGGAAACTGCGCGAGGATGGAGTTGCCGAAGGTCTCGGCGGTGATGCCGGTGCCGTCGGAGACGAAGAAGACGCTGCGATTGGGCATGGCCCGATCATAGAACCGGGGGGTGCCGTGGTCGTCCGGGGCGGGATGCCGGCCCGTAGAATCCGCCGCAATCGCTCGCCTGTCCGCCGCCTCCGATGCCCTGCGCCGCCGCCGCCACCGAACGATGCCTCCCACGGCACGCGGCCGCCCCCGACATCGCGCGAGCCCCGCTTTCTTCACATCACGGAGCTCTGTCATGTCTTCCCGCTTCGATGCGGCCGCCCTGGTCGTACCCTTTGAGAATCTGAGGATGACCGACGTCGAGGTGGTCGGCGGCAAGAACGCCAGCCTCGGCGAAATGATCTCGCAGCTCGCGGCCAGCCACGTGCGCGTGCCCGGCGGCTTCGCCACCACCGCGCACGCGTTCCGCGAGTTCCTGAAGCAAGACGGGCTCGACCGCCGCATCGAGGCGGCGCTGGCCGCGCTCGTCGCCGACGACGTGCGTGGGCTGGCCGAGACCGGTGCGCGCATCCGTGGCTGGGTGCACGAGCAGCCGTTCCCGCCGGCGCTCGAGGCCGCGGTGCGCGAAGCGTTCGCGCGCCTCGTCGCCGACGCGCCGGAGGCGTCGCTCGCGGTGAGGACCGAGCCGCCCACCACCACGGAGATCCGCAGGCCCTGCGCCGCGAGCAGCGCCAGCAGCTCGTCGATGTAGTGCAGGTACTCCCAGGAGTGGCAGGACAGCCCGATGACATCGGCGTTCT
>CAZFET010000344.1:0-1205 GCA_964517545.1 uncultured Burkholderiaceae bacterium | reverse complement strand
AGGCGTCGTTCGCGGTGCGGTCGTCGGCCACGGCCGAGGGCCTGCCGGGCGCGTCGTTCGCCGGGCAGCAGGAGACCTTCCTGAACGTGGTGGGGATCGAGCAGGTGCTGGCCAAGACCAAGGAGGTGTTCGCGTCGCTCTACAACGACCGCGCCATCAGCTACCGCGTGCACAAGGGCTTCGTGCATTCGCACGTCGCGCTGTCGGCGGGCATCCAGCGCATGGTGCGTTCCGACCGCGGCGCCGCCGGCGTGATGTTCACGATCGACACCGAGAGCGGGTTTGCCGACGTGGTGTTCATCACGTCGAGCTACGGCCTCGGCGAGACGGTCGTGCAAGGCGCGGTGAACCCCGACGAGTTCTACGTGCACAAGCCGGCGCTGAAGGCCGGCAAGTTCCCGATCATCCGCCGCAACCTCGGCAGCAAGCTGGTGCGCATGGAGTTCGCGCCGGAGGCCGAGCGCCGCGACGGCGGGCGGCTGGTGCGCACGGTGGACACGCCGCCGGAGCTGCGCAACCGCTACTCGCTGTCGGATGCCGACGTGATCGAGCTCGCGCGCTACGCGCTCGTGATCGAGCAGCACTACGGCCGGCCGATGGACATCGAGTGGGGCAAGGACGGCACCGACGGGCGGCTGTACATCCTGCAGGCGCGGCCCGAGACGGTGAAGAGCCGCCACGACGGCAAGGTCGAGCAGCGCTACCGCCTCAAGGGCGACAAGGGCCGCAGCACCGTGCTGGCCGAGGGTCGCGCGATCGGACAGAAGATCGGCACCGGCCCCGTGCGCGTGGTGCACTCGATCAGCGAGATGGACCGCGTGCAGCCCGGCGACGTGCTGGTGACGGACATGACCGACCCGAACTGGGAGCCGATCATGAAGCGCGCCAGCGCGATCGTCACGAACCGCGGCGGGCGCACCTGCCACGCCGCCATCATCGCGCGCGAGCTGGGCATCCCGGCGGTAGTGGGCTGCGGCAACGCCACCGAGGTGCTGAAGGACGGCGCGCTGGTCACCGTGGCGTGCTCCGAGGGCGACACCGGCTACATCTACGACGGCCTGCTCGAGATGGAGGTGAGCGAGGTGCAGCGCGGCGAGATGCCGTACTGCCCGGTGAAGATCATGATGAACGTGGGCAACCCGCAGCTCGCCTTCGAGTTCGCGCAGATGCCGAACTCCGGCGTGGGCCTCGCGCGGCTGGAGTTC
>CAZFET010000343.1:0-3701 GCA_964517545.1 uncultured Burkholderiaceae bacterium | reverse complement strand
CGTCGTGCTGGTGCTCGACAACATGCCGCGCGCGTTCGCCGACGGGTGGCGCCGCGACCACCTGCTGCACGCGCTGACCGAAGGCAGCCGCGCCTCGCTCGGCACCTTGCAGGCGGCCGTCGAGATGCTCGACTACCCCGACCTCGATGCCGCGACGCGCGAGCGTTTCCTCGGCGTGGTGCGCGACGAGGTGCGCGCGATGGGCGCGCGCTTGCAGCAGGCCTCGGGCGAGGCGACGCGCTCGATGAAGACGCGCTGGCCGCTGGAGGACATGCTCGGCGCCGATCTCGCGTCGGCCGCGGCGCGGCGCATCGAGGCGCTGGCCGGCTGCCGCGTCTCGACGAGCGAGGTCGATCCGGCGCTGTGGCTGCGCGTCGACAGCTTCTCGCTGCTGCAGGCGCTGGTGTACCTGGCCGGCCGCGTGGTCGACGAGTTCGGCCTGCGCATGGTGCGGCTGCGGCTGCAGCCGGCCGGCGAGCGCGCGCAGCTCGACCTGGTGTGGACCGGCCAGCCGCTCAGCACCGAGACCGTGATGAGCTGGGAGACCGATGCCATGCGCATCGGCGGCGAGAGCCTGCCGCTGGCGGTGCGCGACGTGGTCGAGCGGCACGGCGGCGCGTTCTGGTTCGAGCGCGAGCGCGTGCGCCACGATGCGTTCTTCCGCTTCCTGCTGCCGCGCTCGGGCGAGCACGCCGCGCTCGAGGCCGCGCAGCTCGTGCGCAGCGACAGCCGCCCCGAGTTCTACGACTTCGACCTGTTCGCGCTGGCCGAGCCCACGCGCGAGCTGGCCGGGCGGCGCCTCGCCGAGCTGTCGTTCACCGTGTTCGACACCGCGACCACCGGGCTCGATCCGTCGGCCGGCGACGAGATCCTGCAGATCGGCGCGGTGCGCATCGTCGCCGGCAAGCTGCGCCGCGGCGAGAGCTTCGAGCGCCTCGTCGATCCGCGCCGCCCGATCCCCGCCGCGTCGATCCCGATCCACGGCATCACGCCGGAGATGGTGGCCGGCCAGCCGACCATCGCCGAGGTGCTGCCGGCGTTCCACGCGTTCGCGAGCGACACCGTGCTGGTCGCGCACAACGCCGCGTTCGACCTGCGCTTCCTGCAGCTGAAGGAGGCCGCCAGCGGCGTGCGCTTCGACCAGCCGGTGCTCGACACCTTGCTGCTGTCGGCGGTGGTGCATCCGCAGCAGGCCTCGCACGGGCTCGAGGCCATCGCCGAGCGGCTGGGCGTGCCCGTGCTCGGCCGCCACACCGCGCTCGGCGACGCCATCGTCACCGCCGAGGTCTTCGTCAAGCTGCTGCCGCTGCTGGCCGAGCGCGGCATCCACACCCTGGGCGACGCGCTCGCGGCGGCGCAGAAGACGTACTACGCGCGGCTGACCTATTGAGCATTCGAGAAACGACGACACCTCGATCACCGTTCGGGCCGGGCGATCACCATTCGGGCTGAGCGATCACCGTTCGGGCCGAACGGACGGTGCTGCTCGAAAATCTTCTCGAAACACCCTGGCTGAACGCCGCTCGCTCCTGCGAAGACGCCTCCCGAAATCGTCTCGTAAATCATTACATAATCGTGCATGCGACCGAGGAACGAAGCCGCCCGCGCCCAGCTGCGAACCGCCCTGTCGCGCCGCGCGGCGGTGCCGGCGTCGGCCCTGGTCGAAGCCACCGGCGTGAGCGTGCCGACCTTGCACCGGCTGCTGCGCGAACTGGGCGACGAAGTCGTCAGCGCCGGCAGGGCGCAGCGCGCGCGCTACGCGCTGCGCCGCGCCGTGCGCGGCGACGCACAACCGCTGCCGCTGTACGAGATCGGCCGCGACGGACGCGCGCGAGCGCTGACGAGGCTCGTGCCGCTGCGCCCCGCAGGCACCTGGATGCCGCTGGCCGACGTCGGCTGGCCGGTGCCCGACGAGGCGCGCGACGGTTGGTGGCCGGGTCTGCCGTATCCGCTGTACGACATGCGACCGCAGGGCTACATCGGCCGGCAGCTCGCGCGTGCGCGGCATCGTGAGTTCGGCGTCCCGCTCGACCCGGAGGCCTGGACCGACGACGACGTGATGCACGTGCTCTCGCGCGTCGGCGCCGACTGCAGCGGCAGCCTCGTGCTGGGCGACGCGGCGCTCGAGCGCTGGCAGGCCGAGCGGCAGGCACAGCGCGAGCCGCTCGCCGCGCGCTCGGTTGCGCGCGCCTACGCGAAGCTCGCCGACGACGCGGTGGCGGCCGGCGTGCCCGGCTCCAGCGCGGCCGGCGAGTTCCCCAAGTTCAGCGCATCGCGCGAGCCCGGCGCCGGCGGCGACACGCCGCACGTGCTGGTCAAGTTCTCCGGCGCCGAGGAGTCGTCGGCGGTGCGGCGCTGGTCCGACCTGCTGGTGTGCGAGCACCTCGCGCTCGAGTGCACGGCGGGCCTGCCCGGCGTGCAGGCGGCGCGCAGCCGCATCGTCGGCGCGGGCGGCCGCACCTTCCTCGAGGTCGAGCGCTTCGACCGGCACGGCGCGCACGGCCGCAGCCGGCTCGCGAGCCTGGCGGTCATCGAAGCGTCGCTGCTCGGCGACGCCGGCACCGACTGGACGCAGCTCGCGCTGCGCCTGCAGTCGATGCGCTTGCTCACCCCCGACGACGTGCGGCGCGTCGAGCTGCTGTGGTGCTTCGGCCGGCTGATCGCCAACACCGACATGCACCTCGGCAACCTGAGCTTTCGACCGGTCGATGGCGTGCTGCGGCTCGCGCCGGCGTACGACATGGTGCCGATGCTGTACGCCCCGCTGGCCGGCGGCGAGGTGCCTGCGCGCAGCTTCGAGCCCGCGCTGCCGCTGCCGGCGCAGCGCGACTCCTGGCTCGAGGCGTGTCGCGCTGCGCTCGACTTCTGGCAGCGCGCCGCGCGCGACTCCCGCATCACCGAGGGCTTCCGCCGCGTGTGCGCCGACAACGCGCGCCGGCTGCTGCGCGCCGCCGAAATCGTCTGACGCGCAGCCCGCGATCGGCGCCGGGCCCGGCCGCCCCCGCGCTCGCGGCTACTTCGGCACCGCGACGCGCGGCGTGCCGCCGCGGCGCGTGCCGTGCCCGTTGTCGCTGCCGGCGCGACGCGCGAGGGCCGACTGCGGCTTGCGCGACTGCGCGAGCGCCGCGTCGATCAGCGCGTCGGCGATCCACATCGCGATGCGCTCGACCTCGCGGTCGCCGAGACCCCAGATGTCCTTCAGGATCACGTACGGCTCGATGCCGTAGACCACCGACAGCGCCTTGTGCAGCCGCGTGCGCATCGCCGGCGTGAGCTGCGGCGCGAGCGGCTCGATCGCGTGCTCGAGGATGCGCACGCGGTGGCCGCGACGGTACGGTTCTTCCTCCAGCAGGCCGGCGCGTTCGAGCGCCCACTGCTCGAGCGAGAGCTGCGCAGCCGCGCGCAGCTGCGGCTCGAACTCCTTGAAGCGCGGGAACGTGGTCGCGAAAGTAGCGGTACGCGGTGGCGCGCGAGACGTTGGAGCGCACCGCCACTTCGGCCACCGACGGGATGTGGCCGGCCTCCTGGATGATGGCCATCGCGGTGTCGAGCAGCAGCCGCCACGTCGATGCCTTGACGCCGCGCGCCGGGGGCGTCGCGACGCTGAGCCTGTGCTTCAGGCGTGCCATGCGGGTTTGTCCGTAGCGGCGGGGGCCGGTGTCGTCTTGATGCGCGTCAAAACCGGCGCGTATGATGCGCCG
>CAZFET010000342.1:1121-3725 GCA_964517545.1 uncultured Burkholderiaceae bacterium | reverse complement strand
CAGGTTGAGCACCGACATCGCCGTCATGCTCTTGCCCGAACCCGACTCTCCGACCAGCGCGACCGTCGTGTTCTCCGGCACGTCGAACGACACGCCCTTGACGGCCTCGGTCCACTGCACGAGCCCGCGCTCGCGCCCGAGGCGAAAGCGCACGCGCAGGTCCTGGATGCTCAGCAGCATGGCGGCGTCCTCACTCCAGCCCGCGCAGCTTCGGGTCGAGCGCGTCGCGCAGCGCGTCGGTCATCAGCGAGAACGCGGTGACGAACACCGCCATGAAGGCCGTGGCCGCGGCCAGCTGCCACCAGTGCCCGAGGATCAGCTCGCTCTGCGCCTCGGCGAGCATCGTGCCCCACGACACCTGGTCGACGCTCACGCCGAGGCCGAGATAGCTGAGGATCACCTCGGCCTTGATGAAGCCGACCACGTGGATCGACAGCTGCACCAGCACCACGTGGCTCACGTTGGGCAGGATGTGGCGGAACATGCGCGACGCGGCCGACGCGCCGATCGCCTCGGCCGAGCGCACGTACTCGCGCACCGCGTGCTTGATGAACTCGGCGCGCACCAGCCGGTAGATGCCCGTCCAGCCGGTCAGCCCGAGGATCAGCACCACCGACGTCACGCCGCGGCCGGTGACCGCGGCGAACGCGAACACGAGCAGGATGCCGGGGATCGACGTGAAGACGTTGTAGACCCACTCGAGGAAGTCGCCGACGCGCCCGCCGAAGAAGCCGCCGAGCGCGCCGAGCACGGTGCCGATCAGGGTGGCCAGCAGCGCGGCCGTCACGCCGACCAGGATCGAGATCTCCGAGCCCTTGACGGCCTTGGCCAGCACGTCGCGGCCGAGCCGGTCGCCGCCGAAGGGCAGGGTGTCGCGGCGCGGCGCCTCGGTGGTGGCGAGCTGCGCGGCGCGCTCGGCCCATTCGCGGTACTTCGGCGCGAGCGGGTCCACGTCGCTCAGGTCGACCGGCGGGCCCGACGGCGCGGCGATCACCGACTCGACCTTCGGCGCCGGCCCCACGAAGGTGGGCGGCGCGCTGGGCACGCCGACCTCGCGCTGCCAGTCGCGCGCCACGAGCCCGAGCGCCGCGGCGATCACGAGCAGCACGAACAGCGCCACGACCACGAGCGAGGCCACGCCCACGCGGTCGGCGCGGAAGCGCCGCCACGCGAGCGACCACACGCCCTCGGAGCGCGCGACCGCCGGGGCGGCGGACGCGGACGACGCGAGCACGGCACTCATGCGGACCGCACCGTCATCTCACGAACCGTCATCTCATGCACCGTCACTTCAGCACCACGCGCGGATCGACGACCTTGTAGAGCACGTCGGTCGCGAGGTTGATGAACATGGTGAGCACCGCGATGTAGATGGTCACGGCCTGGATCACCGGGTAGTCGCTGCGGTTGACCGCGAGCAGCACCTCGCGCCCGAGCCCCGGGATCGAGAAGAACACCTCGATCAGGAACGAGCCGACGAACACGCCGGGCAGCTGCACCGCCACGTTGGTGAGGATGGGGATCAGCGCGTTGCGCAGCACGTGCTTGAGCAGGATCGTCTTCTCGCTCAGGCCCTTGGCGCGCGCGGTGCGCACGTAGTCCTGGCCGATCTCGTCGAGGAAGAAGCTGCGGTACAGCCGCGTCTGCGGCGCGAGGCTCACCGCCACCGCCAGCAGCACCGGCAGCGGCGCGTAGACGAGCAGGTTGGTCCACAGGCTGTCGCTCCAGCCCTGCACCGGGAACCAGCCGAGGCGGAACGCGAAGAAGTACTGCCCGACGATCACGTAGACCAGGAAGCTGATCGACAGCGCGACGGTCGTGAGCACCATGATCGCGCGGTCGGTCAGCGAGCCGCGCACGTAGGCCACCGCGAGCGCGAACGGGATGGCCAGCAGCACCTCGAGCACGAGGATCGGCACCATCACCGTCAGGGTGGCCGGCAGCCGCGTCGCGAACAGGTTCGCGACGGATTCGTTGGTGGCCCAGCTCTTGCCCCAGTCGAACGCGACGATCTGCTTGACGAAGATCCACAGCTGCTCCCAGACCGGGCGGTCGAGCCCGAGCTGCGCGCGGATCGCGGCGATCTGCTCCGGCGTGGCGTTGAGGCCGCCGAGGATCTCGGCCGGGTCGCCACCGAAGGACTTGAACAGGAAGAACACCAGCAGCACGACGCCGACCAGGGTCGGCACCATCTGCCACAGGCGTCGGATGAGGTAGGCCGCCATCGAGCTCGGGATCTTGCGGTCTTGCGCGGGCGCCGCACTCGTGATGCGGTGCCGCCATTGCGGGACGCGCGAGTGTAGGTCGCCCGCGCGCGCGCTCCACTCGGCGTTTGCCCGGGCCGATGCTGCGGCAACCGTCACGCCCTAGCGCGATCGCGGGGTGGTGCGCGCCGGCGCGCACGCGCACACTGGTCCGCAACCACCGGTACGCGCCGTGAACGCATCCCCGATGCCCGGCATCCCCTCCGCGAGCCCGCGGAGCCGGGTCGCGGCGCGCCTCGCGTGGCCGGTGGCCGCCACGCTGGCCGGCGCGGCCGCGTTGCCCGCGCCGCACGACGCGGTGGCGGCCGACGAAGGTGGCCTGCACGTGATCGTGGAGACG
>CAZFET010000342.1:428-1111 GCA_964517545.1 uncultured Burkholderiaceae bacterium | reverse complement strand
TTCATGCGTTTCGCGCTGGCGCGCGAGCCGCTGTCGGGGCTGTCCACGGCGCCGCCGTGGCAGGAACGCGCCCGCCGCGCGCTGTCGTCCGCCGCGGACGATCCGCGCCTGCTCGCGCTGCCCGACGACGCGCGCGGCGCCGGCGACTACGGTGTCGAGTTCGGCTCGTTCAACCTCTCGCAGACCGACAACACGCGGCTGACGCTGCGCGTGCGGCGCGGCCAGCCGATGCTGTACTGGCGCCTCAGGTTCTAGCGAGCTTTCCGTAGCGCGCGACGGCCACACCGCCCGTTCGGACTGAGCAGCACCAGCCGTTCGGGCAGAGCCACCCCGCCCCTTCGGGCTGCGCCACCCCCCGTTCGGACTGAGCCTGTCGAAGCCCTGACGGTGATCGAGGTGTCGTCACTTCCGGAGTACCCGGACGACGCGCCACGCGTGGTTTCCAGCGGCATCGCGGCCGCGCCCTTCCACTAGACTCGCGCGCATCGACGGCACCCCCCGGCGACGCGACCCACCGTCGCGCCGCCTTGCAGCACGTGATCACGATGTCGAGTCGCCGGCTGGCGGCGCGGGCCACGAGCCTGGCGCTGGCGGCCGCCCTGTTGTGGACCGCCCCCGACGCCGGGGCGCAGCAGAAGGTGCTGCGCTACGCCTTCCCGATCGCCGAGACCGGGTTCGACCCA
>CAZFET010000342.1:0-418 GCA_964517545.1 uncultured Burkholderiaceae bacterium | reverse complement strand
TGGTGTACGCGCGCCTCCTCGCGACCCTCGCCCCGGAGGCGCGGCCGTGAGCGGATTCCGCGTGGTCGACGCCCCGATCGCCGAGACCGGGTTCGACCCGGCCCAGATCTCCGACCTGTACTCGCGCACGGTCGCGGCCAACATCTTCGAGGCGCCGCTCACCTACGACCCGCTGGCGCGGCCGGTGCGCGTGGTGCCGCAGACCGCCGAGGCGCTGCCCGAGGTGTCGGCCGACTTCCGCACCTGGACCTTCCGCATCCGCCGCGGCATCCACTTCGCCGACGATCCGGCGTTCAAGGGCGCGAAGCGCGAGCTGACCGCGCAGGACTACGTCTATTCCATCAAGCGCCACTACGACCCGAAGTACAAGAGCCCCTCGCTGTTCCAGCTCGAGAACTCGAAGATCCTCGGGCTGAGC
>CAZFET010000341.1:0-3742 GCA_964517545.1 uncultured Burkholderiaceae bacterium | reverse complement strand
GGAACAACTGGTGCACGCCTGGGACGTGCTGGCGACGATGACGCCGCCGGAGTACTCGGCGATCCGGCCGTACCTGGCCAACTCCAGCGGGTTCCAGAGCTGGCAGTACCGCTGCATCGAGTTCCGCCTGGGCAACAAGAACGCCGCCATGCTGCGCCCGCACGCGCACGCGCCGCAGCGGCTGGCGCAGGTGCAGGCCGCCTACGAGGCGCCGTCGCTGTACGACGAGTCGCTGCGTCTGCTCGCGCGGCGCGGACGGGCCGTGCCGGCCAGCCACCTGCAGCGCGACTGGACGCAGCCCTACGCCAGCAGCGACGAGGTCGAGCAGGCCTGGCTCGTGGTCTACCGCGATCCCTCGCACCACTGGGACCTGTACCAGCTCGGCGAGGAGCTCACCGACCTGGAAGACGCGTTCCGCCTCTGGCGCTTCCGCCACGTCACCACGGTCGAGCGCGTCATCGGCTTCAAGCGCGGCACCGGCGGCACCTCCGGCGTGGGCTACCTGCGCAAGATGCTCGACGTGGTGCTGTTCCCCGAGATCTGGAAGCTGCGCACGGATCTCTGACGCACCCGCGCGCCCGACGCGCCCCGCGGCCTGTCGGGCATTCCGTCATGCGCGACGGCAACGCCGTCCGTTCGGGCCGGGCACCACCAGCCCGCTCGCCCGGCCCGCAGCGGCGGCCTTGCTATCGTTCGCCCCATGCCTCAGGCCCTGCGACACACCCTGCTCTCGCTGCGCGACCTCGCGGTCACCGCGGGTCCGTTCGTGCTGCTCGCGCTGGCCTTGCTGGTCGTCGCGTACTTCGTGCTCGACCCGACGCCGCCCAAGCGCGTGGTGCTGGCCACCGGCGTGGACCAGGGCGCGTACGCGGAGTTCGGCAAGCGCTATGCCGACATCCTGAAGACGCACGGCATCACCGTGGAGCTGCGCCGCACCCAGGGCGCCGCGGAGAACCTGGCGCTGCTGCGCGACCAGGCCTCGGGCGTGGACCTCGGCTTCGTGCAAGGCGGTGCCGACGACGCGGCGCGCCGCGCCGACGGCGAGGACGACCCCGACGCGCAGCTGCTGTCGCTGGGCAGCGTGTTCTTCGAGCCGGTGTGGCTGTTCTATCGCGAGGACTCGGCGCGGCAGCTGCTGAAATCGCCCACGCTCGCGCAGCTGTCGCAACTCGCGGGCTGGCGCGTCAACGTGGGCGCACCGGGCAGCGGCGTGCCGCCGCTGATGAACCGGCTGCTCGAGGCCAACCGCATCGACCCGGCGACCATCACGCTCACGCAGCAACCGCTGACGCCGGCGGTGGTCGAGTTCCTCGAGGGCCGGCTCGACGCCGTGGTCATCGCGTCGGCGCCCGAGTCGCTGATGGTGCAGATGCTGCTGCAGACGCCGGGCGTGAAGCTGGCCGACTTCGCGCAGGCCGAGGCGTACTCGCGGCGCTTTCCGTTCATGAGCCCGGTCACCCTGCCGCGCGGCGTGGTGGACCTCGCGCGCGACGTCCCGCCGGCCGACGTGCGGCTGGTCGCGCCCACCGCCACGCTCGTCGCGCGCGACACCTTGCATCCGGCGCTGCAGCAGCTGTTCGTGCAGGCGGCGCAGCAGGTGCACGGCGCGCCCGGCTGGTTCCAGCGCAAGGGCGAGTTCCCGAACGCCGCCAACACCGAGCGCCCGATCGCGGCCGAGGCGCAGCGCGTGTACCGCAGCGGCGTGCCGTGGCTGCAGCGCTACCTGCCGTTCTGGCTGGCCAACCTGGCCGACCGGATGTGGGTCGCGCTGGTGGCCATCGTCGCGGTGCTGATCCCGCTGTCGCGCATCGTGCCGCCGCTGTACGAGTTCCGCATCCGCTCGCGCGTGTTCCGCTGGTACGGCCAGCTGCGCGCGGTGGAAGAAGCCCGACGACGAGCTGCTGGCCGAGCTCGACGACATCGACGCGCGCGTCGGCCGCGTGTCGGTGCCGCTGTCCTACGCCGACGAGCTGTACGCGCTGCGCAGCCACATCCAGCTCGTGCGGCGCCGGTTGATGGGGCGATGAGCAGCCCGCCGCTCCCGCGCGTGGTGGTCGTCGGCTGCGGCTTCGGCGGGCTCGAGGCCGTGCGCAAGCTGGCGACGCTGCCGGTCGAGGTCACGCTGCTCGACCGCACCAACCACCACCTGTTCCAGCCGCTGCTGTACCAGGTCGCCACCGCCGGCCTCACCGCGCCGGCCATCTCGGGGCCGATCCGCCACATCCTGCGCCGCGAGATGCGCACGGGCCGACTGACGATCCTGCAGGCCGAGGTGAGCGACATCGACGCCGCCGAGCGCCGCGTGACGCTCGACGACGGCACGCGGCTCGGCTACGAGCACCTCGTCGTCGCGGCCGGCGCCACGCACAGCTACTTCGGCCACGACGACTGGGCCGCGCACGCGCACGGCCTGAAGACCCTGGCCGACGCCTTCAACCTGCGCGCGCGCTTCATCGGCGCGTTCGAGCGCGCCGAGCGCTGCAGCGACGACGCCGGGCGCACGCCGTGGCTGAGCTTCGTGGTCATCGGCGGCGGACCGACCGGCGTCGAGATGGCGGGCACCTTCGCCGAGATCGCGCAGCACACCCTGGCCGGCGAGTTCCGCCGCCACGACCCGCGGCGCGCGCGCGTGGTGCTGCTCGAAGGCGGCGAGCGCATCCTGCCGGCGCTCGAGCCGTCGCTGTCGCAGCGCGCGCGCCGTCAGCTCGAGTCGCTGGGCGTGGAGGTGCTGACGCAGCACCGCGTGGTCGGTGTCGATGCCGGCGGCGTGACCGTCGAGGTGCTCGAAGGCGACGGCCGGCGCAGCCTGCGCATCGAGTCGCGCACCGTGGTGTGGGCGGCCGGCGTGGCCGCCTCGCCGCTCGGCCGCGCGCTCGAGCGCAGCGCCGGCGCGAAGCTCGACCGCGCGGGCCGCGTGATCGTCGAGCCCGACCTCTCGATCGCCGGCCATCCCGAGATCAGCGTGGTCGGCGACCTCGCCAGCGCGAAGAGCCACGGCCGCGGCGAGCCGACCCCGGTGCCCGGCGTGAGCCCGGGCGCCAAGCAGATGGGCCGCTGGGCCGCCGCCAACATCGGTCGTCGGCTGCGCGGCGAGCCGACGCGGCCCTTCCGCTACGTCGACTACGGCGACCGCGCCACCATCGGCCGGCGCGCCGCCGTGGCCAGCGTCGGCGTGCCGATCGTCGGCCGGCTGCGCTTCTGGGGCTTCGGCGCGTGGCTGTTCTGGCTGCTCGTGCACATCTACTTCCTCATCGGCTTTCGCAACCGGCTGTTCGTGATGGTCGAGTGGGCCTTCGCGTACTTCACCTTCGAGCGCGGCGCGCGCGTGGTGTCGGTGCCGGCGCCGCGCGACCGCGAAAACTAGAATCGCCCGCATGGACACACGCACCTCCGAGACCCGCCTGCACCTGCAGCGCGTGCGCGACGCGATGCAGCGGCACGGTGTCGCCGCGCTGCTGGTGCCGTCGAGCGACCCGCACCTGTCGGAGTACCTGCCCGCGCGCTGGCAGGCCCGGCAGTGGCTGTCGGGCTTCACCGGCTCGATGGGCACCCTGGTGGTCACGGCCGACGAGGCGGCGCTGTTCGCCGACAGCCGCTACTGGACCCAGGCCGAGCGGCAGATCGACGGCAGCGGCATCGTGCTGGTGAAGATCCCCACGGCGGCCGCGTCGCACCACATCGACTGGATCGTCGCGCACGTCGGGCAGGGATCGACCGTCGCCGGCGACGGTCAGGCCATCGG
>CAZFET010000340.1:0-3742 GCA_964517545.1 uncultured Burkholderiaceae bacterium | reverse complement strand
GATGCCGCGTCGGTGCGGCACGTGGCCCACACCCTAAAATCCTCGTCGGCGAGCATCGGTGCGCTGGCCCTGTCGCAGTTGTGTGCCGAGGTCGAGCTGGTCTTGCGCCAGGACGGACTGCAGGCCCTCGGCGACCGGCTGGACGCGCTGGATCGCGAGGCACGACAGGTGCTCGCGGCGCTGGCCCCGCTCGCCACCCGCGCTACGTGACCCGCGCCTCATGATCCTGTCCCCCGCCTTCGCCGACGACGACCCGCCCGTGCCCCCGCGCGTGCTGCTGGTCGACGACGACGAGGTGAACCTGCTGCTCACGGCCGTCGCGCTGCGCGAGCGCGGCTTCACGATCACCGAGGCCACCGGCGGCGAACAGGCGCTGGCGATGCTGTCGGAGTGGACCCCCGACGTGGTGGTGCTCGACGCCATGATGCCGGGCAAGGACGGCTTCGAGACCTGCCGCGAGCTGCGCGCGCTGCCGGGCTACGAGGCCATGCCGGTGCTGATGCTGACCGGGCTGGACGACGACGCGTCGATCGCCCGCGCCTACGAGGCCGGCGCCACCGACTTCTTCGTCAAGTCGTCGCAGTGGAGCCTGCTGGCCGGCCGCCTGCGCTACCTGCTGCGCAGTTCGCGCACGCGCCAGGAGCTCGAGCGCAACCGCGCCAAGCTGGCGCGCGCGCAGGACCTGGCGCGCATGGGCAGCTTCGACTGGCATCGCGGCGGCTCGCTGGTGCTGTCGGTCGAGGGCTTGCGCGTGTTCGGCCACGGCGGTCACGAGCGCATGAACTTCCGCGCCTTGCTGCGGCTGATACCGCCCGACGAGCGCAAGGGCTTCATGGCAATGCTGCACGAGGTGCTGACGCGGCAGTCGGTGCTGGCCACCGACGTGCCGGTCACCTTGCCCGACGGGCGCCAGCGCATCGTGCACGTCGAGGCCGAGCCCGAGTTCGACGAGCACGGCGCGATCGCCGGCTACACCGGGATCGTGCAGGACGTGACCGACCGGCGCATCGCCGAGGACAAGATCCGCCACCTCGCCAACTACGACGCGCTGACCGGCCTGCCGAACCGCCGCCAGCTCATCTGGCGCGCCGAGCGCGCCCTCGAGCATGCGCGCCGGCTCGGTCACCAGGCGGCGCTGCTGCTGATCGACCTCGACCGCTTCAAGGTCGTCAACGACACGCTCGGCCACGCCGCCGGCGACGAGCTGCTGATGGAAGTGGCGCGCCGGCTGCGCAGCTGCGTGCGCCACAGCGACCAGGTGATGGAAGGCGCGCTGGAGTCCATCGGCTCGCGCTCGCACCGCACGCTCGAGGCCGTGGGCCGGCTCGGCGGCGACGAGTTCGTCGCGCTGCTGCCCGAGGTGCACGACGAGCGCGACGCCGAGCGCGTGGCGCAGCGCATCCTCGACGTGATGCGCGAGCCGATCTTCGTGGGCGGGCAGGAGTGCTTCGTCACCGCGAGCGTCGGCATCGCGCTGCACCCGCGCGACGGCGCGTCGGTGGCCGACCTGCTGCGCAACTCCGACGTGGCGATGTACGCCGTCAAGCCGGCCGGCGGCAATGCGTCGTCGCTGTACACGCCGCAGCTCGCCAGCCGCGGGCGCGACAAGCTCGAGCTCGAGAGCGCGCTGCACAAGGCGATCGAGCGCAACGAGCTGGTGCTGCACTACCAGCCCAAGATCGACCTGCGCGGCTCGCGCATGGTCGGCGCCGAGGCGCTGATGCGCTGGCAGCGCGCCGGCACGCTGGTGCCGCCCGGCGACTTCATCCCGCTGGCCGAGGAGACCGGCCTGATCATTCCGCTGTCGGAGTGGGCGGTGCGCGAGGCCGCGCGCCAGGCCAAGGTGTGGCAGCTCTCGTTCGGCTTCGCCGACTCGATCGCCGTCAACCTGCCGAACCGCCTGTTCGAGCGCACCGACCTGGTCGAGCGCATCCACGAGTCGGTCAGCAACTACGGCGTGCCGCACCGCGCGATCCAGCTCGAGATCACCGAGACGGGCCTGATGAAGGACCTGCAGAACGTGATCCCGTCGCTGCACCGTCTCAACGAGATCGGCGTCGAGATCTCGATCGACGACTTCGGGACCGGCTACTCGTCGCTCGCCTACCTGACGACGCTGCCGATCTCCGAGCTCAAGATCGACCGCAGCTTCGTGCGCGACCTCGGCATCACGCCGCAGAGCTCGGCGGTGGTCTCGGCCATCATCGCGCTCGCCCGCTCGCTCGGGCTGCGCGTGATCGCCGAAGGTGTCGAGAACCTGCGCCAGATGGAGGTGCTGCACCGCCTGGGCTGCACGATCATGCAGGGCTTCCTGTTCAGTCGCCCGCAGCCGCCGGAGGACATCGAGCGCTGGCTCGAGCAGACCGTGCTGCCGCGCAAGGCGCCGTGGATCGGCCGCGTGGGCGCGCACGACGGCGACGACGCCGGCGCGGCCGTGCGCATGGCCGCGCAGCGCGGCTGAGGCGTCGCCGGCCGCGATGCACGCGCCGTCCGATCTCGCACCCGGGCTGCGGCCCGCGCACGAATACGAGTTCATCGTCAACTCGATCGGCGAGATGATCAGCGTGATCGACGCCGATCGCGTGTACCTCGCGGTCAACGACGAGTGGTGCCGCATGACGGGGCTCGCGCGCGAGGCCGTCGTCGGGCGTCATGCCGACTCGGTGATGGGCCGCATCACGCAGCCCGAGCACGTCGACGCGCTGCGCCGCTGCCTCGATCGCGGCGAGCCGCAGGTCGTGCGCGTGCGCACGCACCTGCCCGGCCGCGCCACGCGCACCTTGCTGAGCCGCTACTACCCGTACAGCGACGGCCGGGCCGAAAGCCGGTCGGCCGTGGTGGTGACGCGCGACGTCACCGTCGAGGACGCGATCGCGCTGGAGCGGCAGCATCACGCCGACAACCTGCGGCTCGTGCTCGAGGCCACCGGCGACGCGATGATCGCCGTCGACGGGCTCGACAACGTCATGTTCGTCAATCAGCGCTTCATCGACCTGTGGCCGATGGCGCCCGAAACCGTGCTGCGCGGCGCGCAGGCGATCCGCGAGGCGACGCTCGAGTGGGTGGCCGACGCGGCCGCGGAGCGCGCGCGCATCGAGGCCATCTACGACAGCGGCGCGCCGTCGAGCGACCACGTGCTGCTGCACGACGGGCGCGAGATCGAGCGGCGCAGCGTGCCCGTGACGGTGCCCGGCCAGCAGCGCGCCGGCCGGCTGTGGAGCCTGCGCGACGTGACCGCCGAGCGGCGCGCGATGCGCACGCTAGCCGCGAGCGAAGCCGACGCGCGCCGGCTCGCGGTGGTGGCCGAGCACACCAGCAACGCCGTGATCATCACCGACGTGCGCGGCCGCATCGAGTGGGTCAATCCGGCGTTCGTGCGGCTCACCGGCCATGCGCCCGAAGACGCGCTCGGCCGCGTGCCGGGCGAGCTGCTGCAGGGGCCCGGCACCGACCCCGTGACGGTGGCGCTGATGCGCGAACGGCTGGCCGCGGCGCAGCCGTTTCACGTCGAGATCCTCAACTACCGGCGCGACGGCTCGAGCTACTGGGTCGAGATCGACGTGCAGCCGGTGCGCGACGCGCAGGGCCGGCCGGTCAACTACATCGCGATCCAGTCCGACATCACGCAGCGCAAGCAGCGCGAAGCCGAGCTCATCGAGGCGCGCCGCGTCGCCGAGGAGGCCAGCCGCGCCAAGTCCGACTTCCTCTCCAGCATGAGCCACGAGCTGCGCTCCCCGCTCAA